>JAGLGJ010000001.1 GCA_023144075.1 Candidatus Bathyarchaeota archaeon
CTTAACGTAAGCGCCATAATCTGAAATTCTTGTCACAGTGGCTATTACTATATCACCGAATTCAGGATATTCTTGTGTGGAGATACTGTTCTCCTCTTTATCACCGGATTCAGGATTTTTTTGTGTGGAGATACTGTTCTCCTCCTAAGTTAAGTTCTGTAAAATTTCACCTTTTATCGACGCTTTTCCACCAGAGGGTTCAGAGATGACTTCGTCACATACATTGCATTTAATTGTTATTGAGGATCTATCGAATATTATTTGTTCATTAGAGCATTTTGAACAACGTACTTGGAGAAAAATACTTTCAGGTTTTGGGATAAGGCCTTTCTTCACCATTATTCTCAAGCTCCAATCTCTAATTTTCGTAATCTAATACCAGGGCTTTGAAATATATAACTACAGTTTTTGCATCGATACTTCAAAACTTGTTTCTTTGTAGTCTTTGCTGTACGTTTTAATTCAGGCCATTTTTGCCCACCATACCCATGTTTCTCTCGTTCATGTCTTCTTACTCCTCCAGCCAATGCTCTTTCTCGGCCTTTCTTATAGAGGGTGATAGCATGGGGAGTATGATGCTTACATTTGGGACAGAATTTATTGAGTTCTTTCCTCATTTTCATATATTATGCACCAAGCCGAGGCATAGTAACACCTCTAAGCCTTCTATTTATTCATTTTTACTGAGAGTCATGTATTACAGTAAGATTATTCATTCTGGCTGAAAACTTCTGTTGAATCTATCATCATATTCTTATCTCTATTGCAGCTTTTTGTCGAATTAGGGCTTCAGCATTTTCTCTGGGCAGGGTTGCAATATCTTCAGGTTCAAAAGGTCCATAATTCTTCATATCAACTCCAACTATCAACGGAATCTTAGTCATGAATCTAACCAGAATTCTTTCGCGTTTTTTTGTTGATGAAACACTGGAATCTATACTTTTTCCCTCTAGAATTACTGTTTTCATATTTTCATATTGATCTATGATTTTCGTAACTGTCTCGTATATTTCAATCTCTTCATTAGAAAGATGATTGTGTGAAATATTTCTTTTATCAAGAACTGTATCTAGAATTTTTTCAATCCTTTTTTCAAGAATTGATAATGTGAGTTTCTGAGCTTTTTCAAGCTCGATATTGAGAATTCGATATTTTAGAGTCTTATTATCTAGTATTCTGATTTCTTCAAGTAATTTTTTTAGATATTGGCCTATATCATTAAAAAAACTCGGTTCTAATTGTTGCAATTCGTCTTTGTCAAATACCTCTTGCCGCCATGTTTGAAAAAGTTTCTCATACATCAATTCATCACCGGATGAGCTCTTCTTTTACATAGAAGAAGTAAAGCCGCCGAACGCGGGAGTTTTTCATTCACATTATTATATGGGCCATACTCTTGATCACCAAGCATGAATCTCGGAGCTTCTTCAATGTGTATGGTTTCATAACCATCAAATGCAACAGCTTGCTTGAATGGATTGAATTCAGGAAGTTCTTCAATTTCTATCTTCATTGCCTTGAGACCAGTTTTACCGTTAAGAGTACCTGCAACCCTAATTAATCTATGAATATCAGTTGTTACAACAGTATCTATTCCAACCGATTCCAGGGCAATTGCCCTCTGAATTAGAATATTCCATGTATGTTTACCAGTACCTTTGATCATTCTCCAACTAGTATCTTGATTTGTATTACTATTGTAAGTTTGTAAGCTCAAAATAGAATCGATCGCTTGAGGCTTCAATCCTATACTCTTAAGCGTTTCTTTATCTGCATCAGAAAATATTCTAATAATTCGTTTGGCCAATCTACCCCTCCATCCAGGGTCATTAGGGCTAAGACCACCAATTGATTTTATCTTTCCACTTGCTTCCCATATATCAAGTAGATTTGTGTCTAATCCAGTACCTACTATGTAATCTACTATTTCTTTCCTATCTTCTGTGTCAAGATTTCTTACTTGTTGGGAATCAATATGAAGGTGATATCCTCTATGACCAGAAAAATTTACTCGTATATTTTCAAGGTTTATTCCAAAATCTAGATGGATCAGGTCTATTAATTTTAAAATTTCTTCTTTTGCTTTTTCTAAACAATGACTACACATCCACGAATTTTGATTGAACTTAAATCCGCCACATTTGGGGCAGTACTGAGGAGGTTTACCAAGACCTGAGATTTTACAATCGATGCATGACCATGTATCATGTTTCTTCTTGCATTCAGTTTCTATATGGTCAGCATCTATATCAAATATGAGATCTGAACCTTTCCATCCTTTTTTGTCCATAGGGGCTTCTGGGTCATTATAGTAAGCAGCAGAATGATAGACATCTGATGGTACAATATTTGTAATAAAATTTCTTAACTCTAAAATTTTTTGGAAGGTTTTATGTCTTATCACAATATTTTCAGCAAACAAAAAGAATCCAAACTCTCTATTTTCTATCGAGCTTGGAGCCAGAATGGTATTCTTATTTTTAATATAATACTCAGAGAATTTACTCCTTATGAATGTTTGAGTTATCTTCTTGAACTCTTTTAAACTGTTCATGTCATTCGTCTGCTTTTAGATCTTGAACCTAAATTAGTGGTCTAAGATGAATTAAGTTAAATTATTTTTATACTATTGTGATTTATATCCTCTCTGTCATTTGAAAAGTTCTTGACTTTTACGAATGGGATTTATTTCTTTAGGGCCTTTATCTTCAACCTGTAATATGTTAGTGGATGTGCTATTCTGTTACAGATTTCATCAGGTGAGAAACATAATCCATGAGTCTTAAGAGTATCACATTTTGGTGGTTTATATTTAGTTTTACCACCCTTTCTTCCGCTTATATGCTCAATCTGGTACTTTGTTTTATTTTCATCAAAGTCTGATGCAGATTTAAAAAAGTTCATAACATCTTCTTCTGTGGCTCCTGCATTTACGAGAAAGGAAGTTAATGTAAACCTTCCAAGATGTGAAAGTCTACCACCAGCAGACAGAGTATCAAACAATTTCTTAATACATGGTGGCATATTCTCAACTTTAATTCCCGATGGCGTGTCAAAAGTATCGAATACAGGCTTTTCCATAGTGATTTGTTTTATAGTTTCTAAAATCTCTTTAAGAGCTTTAGGAGGTTCAATTTTTCTTTTAGTCTTTTCAAGTATCTTGCTTTGTACCTCTTCTTCGATTAAACGTGCTGCTTCATTCTTAGTGATTTCTACATAACCATCTTTAAGATAACGATTTGTCAGTTTCCATTTAAGATCATTCATGTTCTTGATATTCTTTATATAATCTATGAAATGCAAGAAGATTTCATATGTTTCTCTTAGATTCTGACCTTTCGATTTGATATTCCAATCAAAGGTTCCCTGAGCTATTCCAATTACTTTTTCCAAGGATTCGTCTTTGAGCTTCTTAGAGAAACCCTTCGATTCAGCAACAGCATATCGTCTTTTAACATTTTCATTATCGATACAGGCCATCAACATGATAGCTGTTGGAAAAGACAGGATCTCTATGCTTGGATCCTGTTCCTGAGGCGCTAGATCATCAGGTTTGAGTAATGCTTGTCTGATTCTTTCTTCTGCTCTCTTAAGAATCGGCTTATAAGGGTCTGTTATTAAATCGTCTATTTCTATTCTTAGTTTTTTCACATAATCTGCGGCTTCAGTTGTAAATGGATATCTTGCTTTATCTCGTTCTGAGATCATTTAAGATTCTTACTCTGCCTCTATACGAGGTGCCAAATAATACATTAGCTTACCTTGTTGTGACATTTCGAATTCAAGTCTTATTGGCATATTAGTTGAGAATTCTATGGTGGCTACTTCTGAAGTAGCAGATCCAGCCTTTACCATCTGGCCAAAATAGTTGAGGTTGAATGTAGCATCAGAGTCTTCCTTAATGTCCAATTCTAGCAGAGCTCCATCGGTCTTACTCAATTCCATACCAACATTACTTAATTCGGAGCTGGCTTTAACGAGCAGTTTATCTTCCTTTGCTTTGAAACTGATATTATCGCTAACAGTTTCACTATCTTCTACAATTTCCTTCAAAGTTTCAGACATCAATTTTACTCGGGCATTAAAAGATAACTTGGGTGTAGGAACTTCCTCCTCAACAGATTCAAGTGTTGGCATTGTGAATTTTTTTAAGATTTTACCTCGTAGAGTTAGTTCTACTTTCTTGCTCTCCTCATCATAAGATATCTCTAAACTTTCTTCACTCTTACTTCTTCTCAAGAGTTTGAGCATTGTAGTGATATTAACCCTGATATTTGTAGGCTTGTCGCAAACGTATTCCTCAAAAGCTTCTTTTGACCATTCAAAATCTACCATTGCGACATGAGATGGATCCATCGATCTTAACTTCAATCCTTCTTCTGTCGTATTGAAATCAGCTTCTTCGATCAAGGTAGATATGGCCGTTAAGAGGTTTTTCCAAATCTTTGCATCTTGAACTACAGCTTTAAACACAATTATCCCACGGTAATTCTTTATACTATTTCATAGAACAGACTCTTCTCAGTTTCGGTTTATTTATGACATTTCACGCCATGTAGATGCACAGCGAGTACATCTAAGGAATTGAGTTGATGATTCATCAGCCCCGCGTGTCTGAACAAGCCAGTAGAATGCCTCTGGATGACCACATTTTGGACATACAGCAGAAGTCTTTGGTAGGGTTCGAATTTTTTGTTCTTCTTTTCCGATGACTATTATCTTCTCTTTATCATGTTTTATTTTCGATACTTCTTTTGTCCCTTTCTGTGTTTCATAATTGCATTTGGGGCATACTATAGAAATTTTATTTTCTTTCTTTGTGGGTATCAGAGTCGTTCCACAGTTAGGACAAAAATTCATCTTTTGGAGCAACCGTCGGTGCCATTACTTAATAAGAAGAATTTAAGGATTACTGGAGTATTGTGACCTGAATGTAATTTTATTTTGATATTGTCTCGGGCATTTGATGAACTAATGTTCTAGCAAGTAGCCGTGCAACCCTTAATGGTTCTGGAATGCTTCCATTTAAGGTAAATTTATTGAGGGCCTGAATCGCATCTTCTCTATCCAGCCCTAGATATCTGCCGAAAATTCTCTTTCCTGTATGTAGCTTAAATTCTTCTCTCTCACCATTTTCTTTGTATTTAGCAATTCTATCTTCTGCCTTGGGACCAAAATATTCAGTAAGATATTTTTCCAGACCTTCTGATTTTTCATAAGTAATACAAATGATAGGTCGCGCTATATCTCTATAAACTCTTTTTAAATCTATGATGTTAAACCAGCTGATAATACATCCATTCAGAAAAACAAGATTGATGTCTTCTCTCCCAAGTTTCTGGTAGATCTCCAAAACACTTTCTGTTGCATCCATCCCCCCTACTGTTGTCTTTGAAAAAGAAAACCCATCTATTACCAGATCTGCGCGCATTATTAAACCGGTTAAAATGGATTTTTTACTCTTATTTTTTATGAAGCTCTCTGAGATTCCGAGAACTCTTATTCCTTTTTTATCGACATGCGGTATAGGTGGCAGCAAGATCTTTGACCATTGATAATCATTAGGGTTTAGTCACTATCTCTTGTCAGTCAGTTTTAATTGGCCTTGATTTTTTGTCTATCGTCATCACTCTCTTTGTGGCTTCTAAAGTTAAATCTGTAAATGCAGTGCATGGATTTGGATTTTTTTTGAGTATATTAATTGCTTCTTCTGTTTTCATAAGTTCTTCTCGCCATACGTATACAATTAGTGCTTCGACTGCATTTGCGATATCATCTCTTCTAGTTCGTTTAGCGAGTAAATCTTTTAAGCCGGATTTCTTGGCTGCATCTGCTAAGATGCGGTCACTGACTTTGATTCCTGTAGGTTTACCTTCAATTTCGGTAAGTACTAGAGAATATATGAAATTGACATATGCATCACCGAGTTTTGCAAGACCTTTATCTGTAAGAATTCTTTTTAGTAGTCCTGCGCACATTACTTTGTTCCTGTAGCTTTTTTAAACTCTGAGAGAAATTCGTCTGTTCTCTGATTTATTTTCTTTAATGCACGTTCGAGTACTTTTCTAGGGTTACCATCTTTCTTTACTTTGATATAGATTATTGATTTTTCAGTTAATGGATGTGGAGTGTCATAACCAGCATTCGTTACGCTTCGATCTTCAACCAAAGTATTTTGAAGTAGATTACAGAAGGTGTGTCCTTCGCCTTCTATCTCTAACTTTAATTCATCTTTTGATTTTTTAATTGTTTTAATTCTCAAACTGTTCTCCAATCCTATGAATACTAATCTCGAGCTAATTTTCTCTTTTCAATATTTTTGCATCTCTCACATTTTAACACTGGTCTCTCTAATGATATTCGATATCCACAATTTGAACAGAAAGTTTTCAATACTCCTAAATTATGATCAGAAGTCATTAGTCTGATAATCCCACCTGATGTGCTTATGATCTTCGCTCTTATTCGATCCATCGGCTTACAGATCTCTCTCATGTTCTTAGCGTATCGTGGGCTTGATGCTGAGATATGTAAAAATCCAGTGAGTGGTTTTGAAAGCACATTATTTCCAATCTTGATTATGTTTATTACGGCCAATTTTTCCTGTACAACTTCTACAACCCCTATTATCTCTTGGCCCTCCAATGGATAAATTGGTGAAATTTTTGGTCTAATGGAAACAGTTCTGTATTTTGAGTCTGTTCTCGCGTCTCCAATAAACTGTGAGTATATGATGCCGTCTATTTCATATGTGCCGTGGCCAGCCATAAATTCTTCGATAACTCCTATTTTCGAGCCTGGGACTACAAATTTTTCTTTGATGGCACTCTTGTTAGACATTAGATAATTACCTGGACCTTGCTAAGTCTTGTTGCGCTCCTCGTTAATCTTGGGTACTTATAAAAACTATGTTATAGGAGAACAATAAGAATTCATAGATTTTTTAAACTTATAATGTAAAGATCAATATCAACAATGTAACTCTTCCTATTATGAAATTCATATGTTTTAGGTATCTTAAATTGCATTTCGTAGAGCCCATCAATCTTTCCAGATTTACTTTCAATAAATTTCATCAAGTAATTTCGTGTCGTACGTTTATGTAATGAAATCGTAACATTAGCAATTGATAGAGCTTTTAACAGGAATCTGCTGTCGGCATGTCTAATCTTTGTGCCGAAGGGCGGATTCATTATTGCGGTATCAAATACTCCTTGTATTGCACTAATATCGGAATTGATCCAAGATATTTTGTTTTGAACTTTCAATAATCTTGCATTTTTATTAGCGGTTTCTATGGCCAAGGGATCTATATCTACGGCTAAAACTTTTTCTGCTCCAAGAATACAAGACCCAATAGCAAGTCTTCCTGTCCCGCATCCAAGATCCACTATGTTTTTGTCTTTTATACTATTGTGGATGTCTGACGCTATAGATAACATCTCAGCAGCTATCAAAGAAGGGATAGTATATTGCTCAAGCCAGAACTTAGGTTTTGGATGGGACGATATTTTCTCAAGTACAATTTCAAGTTTTTTTCTCCGAATCATCAGTAATGATTTTCTCCATTCCAAATGTAATTTAGAGAATACCTGTATCGAGTAGGTTTTCCCATTCCATTTTTCCTATAGCGACAAGAATCTCTTTTGGCAATAGAATTGAGTTATTGAATTTTGCCGCATCATCAATAGCAAGTCTAGGACAGGCAGTATTGACGAAGATATCTACTTCTTGAAAGTTACTCAGAGAGTCAGGTGAGATTTCATCTGCGGATATCATAGTTACGTCTTTTTCCTTTCGTGAAATCTCTTTCTTAAGCATCTCTGCTGTTTTAGGATCATATTGTCCGACTTTTGTACTAAGCAATATTGCAAAGTTATTTGATTTCTTTGCTTTTTCAATAGCTGTGTATCGACTAACAATGAGTGATTTTCTAATATCTTTCAGGTTGATTACCTCGTTTGTATAGGGATCTGCTTGTATGATTGGTTTATTGACAGCTAAACAAGCGCCCAAACTATGAAATTTACTTCCAATAATAAAGAAGCAATCAACATAATTGGATATCTTCTTCAGTGGAGTGTAATCACATCCAATTATTTGTCCTGAATAATAACTGTGCCCTTCCTTGGGAGTGATTATTGCATTGAGTCCTAAATTTTTTAGATGTTTTTCTACAATTGTTAATTCATCTATATGTTGAATAGTTGTAGCGATTCCAATATCATGTCCAATTAGCTTATTCTCTGCTTTTTTGAGAACAGAATTCAAATCGAGAAATGACTTTGCTGAAAGAAATATTGTAGGGATTTCAAGTTCGGATCGGAATGGCGTATGACCATAATGGACTATTAAATCTACATTCAGAATTCTTGCCTGATTTATTGCTATGTCGCACCCACCATAACAAGGACTTGCAGATAAGAACACCTTTGTTTTTGTATTCTTTTCAATGGTAGTAGCAAGAGTGAATGCTTGCGGTTTGAGTCCATCAGGGATCTGAATTAAAATTCGTTTCGCATTACATCTGTTTATCTCTTTTAGTACTCTATCAAGTTCAAAATTATAAGATAAAGTCAATACTAGGCACTTCAGCCTCAAGTCTAGTTAATTTAACATCAGAACAATAAAAATGTATTATGTATCGTTAAAATCAAGCTTCTATTTGTTTAGGAGCCTCATTAATTCTCTCAACAGTAATACTGCATGTCATTGGCAGTTTTTTTGAGCAGGCTGTCAAAGCTTTTTTCGCGAGTTGTAGAGAGCTTTCATTCACGAAGACATCTATCAATTCTTGGTTCTGTTTGATTCTTGCACCTCGGCTTGTAGGTTTTCCAAACGCTCTTCTCATGCCTTCTTGAAGCCTATCAGCACCCGCAGTTGCGATCATTTTGTTCTCTCTGAGTATAACATGGGGATAGACTCTGATACGCATTAGATAACCCGTGTCTCCAAGTTTATCTGATAAGACTTTGTTTGCTGAAATTCTGGCAGCTTCTAAAGCATTATGACGCACTTGAATCTTCATCTGAGAAATCAGTGTTATCTTGTAATCATAATTTACTTTTGTGTCACCCATACTGAATTTCACAATTTTTGAAACTGGGTTGCCATGAATGTATTTAGCTCTTGTGTATACATTTGCCTTGCTTATACGATAATTTTTACCCTTCATGTTGGGTCGCCGTTTGCAAAGAATGAATGGTCAGTATTATTTAAACATCCGTGCTGGTCATCAAGTCCTCTTATTAAGGTCTTAGTTAGTGGTTATCTATTCTCTCTATAGCTCTTCTAAATACTCCAGTCATCAAACTTGCTTCTCTTGTGGAGATTAAGCCACGCGAAATCACATTAGAGAATGCTGTCCTCGCAAGTGGTATTTTATAGGCTGGTATACATACTTTCTTTGATAGGTCTTCGAATTTATGGATAAGTCTTAACCTAGTTTCTTTGTCAGCTCGCTCAAAATAACTCATGCTCATGTTTTGTGCAGTTCTAAGTTCATATAGTGTTATTGAAACTGCTGTTGCGATATTCAGAGTTTTGTACTCACTATTTGTCGGAATTGTCATTACAAATTCGCATCTTGTGATCTCTTTATTGGTTAATCCTCTACTTTCTCTACCAAATATTATTGCGATTTTTCCCTCAATGATTTTCACTCTTTCAGCAAGCTCTCTAAGAGTCAATGATTTTCTGTTTAGATTTGACGGTTTTTTCCCGATTATAGCTGTAGTTGCAACAGAGTAGTCACAATTTCTCAGTGGGCGGTCTAGATTCTGCACTATTCTTGCTTTTACCAACAGTTCTTGAGCATGGCTTGCTAATGCTCTTGCTTCTGGTCCAAGTCTGGTTTTTGGGTTGACTAACCAGAGATTCTTGTATCCAAAATTTTTCATAATTCTTGCAATAAGACCTATATTGCCTTCATGTTCCGGTTCTACGAGGACTATGTGAATCTCCAAAGTATTATCACGGAACGACACTATGATTTGTTATAGAACTTTAACTTTGATGAGATTTTTGGTCAACTGCTCAAAATCCTCCACGGTCATCTGATATACTCTTTTATCAGGGATTTCTATATTCAAAATTTCCATTGGAAAGTAAGGAATTTCCTTATCGATATAATGCTTGAGAGAACTTCGAAGTTTTCTTCTTCTTTGAGTAAATAATCCTCGCACAAGATCTGAGAAGAGTTTCTCGTCGACTGTCTCATTGTATTCCTTTGGTATAATCTTGACTATCACGGAATCAACCTTAGGCTGGGGTCTGAAAGACTTCTTAGGAATGTTCTCTAATAATTTTGGTTTCGTTTTACGGTTGATCATGACCGTCAATCTCCCATAATTCTTTGTCCCAGGTTTCGAAACTAATCTATCGGCAAATTCTTTCTGAAATGTTAGGACGATAACTCGATAGCTTCTTTGGATGAGTTGGAATAGTAGTTTTGAGGATATATTGTATGGTGGGGTTGCTACAACTTTATCATATTCTGGTAATGTTTGATCTAAAACATCCCCCATGATTATCTCAACTTTAGGATTTGTTTTGAATTTTTCTTGAAGAAACTCAGCTAAAACTGGGTCTTTTTCTATGGCAATGACTCTTCGAGCCTTTGCTTGGATAATTTGTGTCAGTGCTCCAAAACCAGGTCCGATTTCTAGCACGATTTCTGTAGGTAATATTTCTGCATGGAATACAATTTTCTTTAATAATCTACTGTCTATGAGAAAATTTTGGCCAAGTCTTTTTTTTGGAACGAATGAGTAATGGGTTCCTCTTTTGTCCATCAGGTTGCCCTTATAAAAAGTCTGTACTTTGATTCGCCTGTCAATTCTTCTATTATTCTTCGAACTATGATCTTTACAGGGTCAGATATTCCAGTTCTAGATTTAATGTCAGTGAAGTTTTCAAATGGTTTACTCTCTCTAGTATTGATGATCTGCCACATTGATTTTTTTCCTATCCCTGGCAGGAGCTCAAGAGAATGCATTCTAGGTGTTATTGGTTGCGTCTTGTTAAAAAACTCTACAAAGTTATTTTCTCTCTTCTTAATAAGTTCTTCAAGTATAACTGGAAGCTCAACCTTGGCCGTAGCTGTCAATTCGTCGTAGTTAATCCTTCCGACGATTCTTTCAACTTTATCACGTTTATCTTTTCCAACATATAATTTCTCATGTAGAGTTACAGTTGCTCCAAATTTAAGCTCTAGGTCAAGTAATGTATAATGCTCTTCTCCAACGACTTGAACTGTCGGTGCAGCAATGTGTCTTTGGCGGTCATACGTATGTTTCCCAGTTGGAAGAAAGTCAAGCACGTAAGCATTTTCTTCGTACATTCGAGCACGATCTAAAGTCTCATAATTAGATCGCCTATGTTGCAGTTCTCTACCTCCATATCTTTTGGTAGGAATTGACATCCTCATTGTCTCCTGTAGATGAGCTAGTAGAAATATTTCAAGAACTAAAGCATAGAATATTGAATTCATTACTTATAGGAATCTGTTCGATGTACGAGGATGCTTTCAAAAGTTATACTTCCAGAATTAAGATTACATATTCATCCAAGAAAAGGTTTTCCTTACTATTAACAAGACTAAGTGAATTGGTCATAGAGTATCTTCAAATTAACACTTTTCTTATGAATTACGATGATTTTTTGAACTGCCAATTTTTCTATATTTTTTCATAACTTTTCTCTTGAGTTCAGTTCCGCATACTTCACATAGACGTCTTGTGTAGCTATGAACATATCTCCGGAAACATGCTGGACAATATATGGACCAGTTAAATTCGTAAGTGATACCAAAAGTTGCAAGAAAAGTGTAGTTTATGCCAAGATGTTCCGCTACATTTTGTATGGCATAATCATCACTAACTATAGTTGGGTTCATTCCTTTTAATCTCAGGTCCAGACCTAAAGCAAGAATCTGCAGGTCAGCTTTAGATAGGGATAACCTTTCCCCTAGTTTGAGAGAGGCCTTCCTAACCATATCGTTCGAAGTTTGTCTGGGTGATTGCACTAATAGAATACTGCTATCTCTAGATGTGGCGAAACGCAAGGCTGCCATGCTATCGGAGGGTAATTCTAACTCGACTTCTGGTACGGAGTAAACATCTCCTTTAATTATTGATGGATTAACGCCCATGACTAGAGCTGAAGTGTCAAGAATATACGCTATCATCCTCTCTCAGGCCCCAATTTATGACGGGTCAGGCTTCGACTCCAGAAGGAAGAGTTCAGTCTGACAAATACAGCTCTATTCTTTGATTTTCTAATAATGATGGATTCTTCGGGAGCGAGCTGTTTTGTATATCGACCGTCAACAATCAAGAGTGCTCCCATATTAGTGCCTGTCAATTTGATGCTGAGATCATCGGTGGAAGATAAGACCAATGAACGCATATAATCTGTAGGTGAAATGAACACTACTACGAAAGCATCAAGAGACGTTTCAAGAATTGGGCCTCCAGCTGAGAAAGAATGAGCCGTCGAGCCAGTTGGGGTTGCAACTATCAAGCCGTCAGCTCTTTGTTCGATTAATTTATGCTTATTTTGCTTAAGTATAAAATTTAGCATCTTCCACGATGTTGCCGGCGTTAATAGTGCTTCATTCACACCTTCGGCAATATGTTTGTCTCTGAAATAGACAGATAACTTGTAGTGCTCCTCAAGATCATATTTTCCTTGTAGGCACTCTTCAAGAGCTATTATTGCCTGATCGGGCTCGACTTCTGTCAAGTATCCACGTCTACCCATATTAATAGCTAATATCGGTGTCTCAGGTTTTGGAATATTCATACTGGTTTTAAGGACTGTCCCATCTCCTCCAATTGTTATTATCAAATCGACCTCCATCTGTGATAGAGATACTCCTTGTCCAATACGATTGTTTTTGGCAAATTCAATCTCAGGAAAAGTATCAATCTTCCTTGATTTCAGATATTGACAAATTTTAATCGCGAGTTTTAAAGCATCATCACTATCGAGACGAGGAACGATCCCAATGCTTTTAAACAAGAGTATCACCTACTGCCTAAAGAAAAACTGAGTTATAGTTATTTTAATGATCTTATGAGGTTATAGCAGGAGGCTTCCAGTAAATCTTTTAGCTGGTATGAATGTAAAAGTCATAGTTTCGAGGAGATGATGATGAGCAAACCCGTTGACTTAGGTAGCATAAAAGTAGGTCAATACATTCTCGTTGATGATGAACCATGTAGAGTAGTAGAATATGAGAAAAGTAAGCCAGGTAAACATGGATCTGCGAAGGCCAGAATAGTAGCTATGGGATTTTTTACTGAACAAAAAAGAAATGTAGTAAGTCCTGTTGATGCAAAAATCGAAGTTCCAATTATAGAAAAACGTACTGGCCAAATCATTACCACTATGGGCGAGAATGTTCAGATAATGGATCTAGAGAGCTATGAAACCTTTGAGATGCCTTTACCCAAAGATGATGAGCTTAGATCGAAGCTCGAAAGTGGAATAGAAGTGGAATATTGGAAGCTGTCTGGTAGATCTAAGATTATTAGGACTAAGTGATTAGTTAGCCATAACGTAGGGTTACACTCAAGGTCGAGAATAGATGCCCTATGTAAAACAAATGAAGATACGTCATCGAATGCGCATCGCAGATATTGCATTTGAGATGAAGAAAGCTGGTGTTTTAGGTGCAGGAAAATTTGCTCAAGCAGCTGATATAACAAAATATATCTTTTTTAAAAAATATACATGTTTTCTCTCATTGGCTGGACCAATGGTTGCTGGTGGATTAAGGCAAATAATTCGTGACTTAGTCGATGATGATTATGTGAATGTCATCATATCAACTGGAGCCAATGTTACACATGATCTGATTGAGGCGTTAGGATATAGACATATAATTGGTACATCCAAGGCTAATGATATTAAATTAAGGAAAAGTGGTATCGGCAGAATCTATGATATCAATATAGGAATGGAAGCCTTTGAAGGATTAGAAAAATGGGTCTATCAAATTCTAAACGGATTGAATATTGAGACAAAAAAGAATTTGGCCGGATATGAGCTACTCTGGGAATTTGGAAGGAAACTGAAAGATAATAATTCAATTTTGAAAACATGCTATAAAAAAAAGGTCCCAATTATATGTCCAGGTATACAAGATTCAATGCTTGGAATGAACCTTTGGACATATAGCACATTTAACAAATTGATGATAAATTCACTTAAAGATCTTTCAAAATTAACTGAGATCTCTCTTGAGTCAAAAAGAATTGGCGCAATAATAATTGGAGGTGGATTACCAAAACATCATCTTCTGATGGCTAATACTATTAGAGGTGGTGTGGACGCTGCAATTCAAATAACTATGGATAGACCAGAAGCTGGTGGGTTAAGTGGGGCACCTCTCGAGGAAGCAATAAGTTGGAGAAAGATCAGAAACGAAAGAAAAGTTGCTAATTTAGTAGGCGATGCAACAATACTGTTCCCCTTAATAGTGGCCGCAGCTTTGGATTAACAAGATAGAAGTATCTTTCAAATAGATGGGAAGTGAAAAATTACCATTGAGTGCACTCGAAGGTCTGGGCAAGTCACTTAGTAACTCTGTAAGAAAACTTATGCGTCTTCCGATTGTTGATGAAAAAGCTATAAAAGAATTAGTAAAAGATCTTCAACGAACACTACTTGCATCGGATGTTAATGTAGATCTTGTCCTCAATATATCAAAGAACGTTGAAGAAAGATCTATCAAAGAGACTTTACCACCGGGCATCTCGAGAAGAGAACATGTTATAAAAGTGCTTTATGAAGAGATCACAAAGTTTCTGGGCGATAAGCCAGCCAAGCTCTCTCTCGATCCACAGGAAAAACATGTAATAATGCTAGTAGGGATTCAAGGAAGTGGAAAGACAACTGGCACAGTGAAACTTGCACGATTCTATCAGAAACGTGGCCTAAAGGTGGCTATAATCTGTACAGATACATATAGGCCAGGGGCATTTGAGCAGTTAAAGCAACTTGCTGATAAAGCGAATATAATTACTTTTGGAATGAAGAATGAGAAAAAACCTGATAAAATCGCTCAAAAAGGATTAACTGCATTGAGGCAAGAAGGCTTTGATATTATTATAGTTGATACTGCAGGACGACATAAAAATGAAAGAGATCTTATGGATGAAATGAGTAAACTCACGGACACAATAAAACCCGACGAGGTCATTCTTGTAATAGATGGAACGATTGGTCAACAAGCAGCGTTACAGGCCTCAGCATTCAAACAAGCTACTCAGATGGGATCAATATATGTAACGAAGCTAGATGGTTCAGCCAAAGGAGGCGGTGCTCTATCGGCTGTCGCTGCCATAGACTCAAAGATAAAATTCATTGGTACTGGAGAGAAGATCGATGATATTGAACAATTCATACCGGCTAATTTTGTTAGCAGACTTATGGGTATGGGTGACATACAAACTCTTATTGAACGTGTAAAAGAAGCAGAGCTTACTATTCCAAAAGGTAAAACTAAAAATATTCTCCACGGAAGATTCACACTCAGAGACATGTACGAACAAATGGAAGTCATAAGAAAGATGGGACCATTACAAAAGATATGGAGTATGGTACCTGGAGGCTCCAATATGCCTGACAATATGTTTGACATTGCCGAAAACAAAATGGACTCATGGCGATTTATCATTCAATCAATGTGCAAGAACGAAATAGAAAATCCAAAAATCATGGATTCATCAAGAATTAGACGGATTGCCAGGGGTTCTGGAAGAAGTGAAAAAGATGTAAAAGAACTTTTCAGCCAATATGGGTCTATGAGGAAAATGATGAAATCAATGAAAAGGCAGAAATCCAAATTTATGAGGCGATTACCCGTACAGTCATGAAGCAATATTGAAATCATAAGAATTGTTTATAAGTTGAATAAATAGAAGTGGATGAAACTCCTCGATCTAAAGTAAATAGGCGAGATGATCTGCAAATGGTAAGAAAATCTAAAGGATATCGTGCAGCTACTAGGGCATTATTCAGGAAGAAGCCTCGCCAAAGAGGTAAGATTGGTTTGAGTAGACTCCTTCAATCATATCAAGTTGGAGATCGTGTAGTCATAAAAATTGAACCTAGCGTCCACAAAGGTATGCCGCATAAAAGATATCATGGAAAAGTAGGCGTTGTTAAAGAACGTAGGGGTAGAAGCTATATGATATCAGTTTCAGCTGGTAAAAAAGAAAAGAGTGTAATTGCACGTCCTGAGCATATAGTGTTATTTAAGGGATGAAGCTTATGCCAAGAAAAGTTCTTGAAAAAAATGAAACCACGATAGCAGAAGCTGGAAAGATACTTGGTCGGGTTAAAGAGGATGAGATGGGGGAATTTCAACGCAGAGTCTTAGAATACACACAAAAATTTACGAGAATATCGGCAGATAAGGCAAAAAAACTTACTAAAGAGTTGAACTCAAATTTCGAAATTGAGAGAAAAGAAGCTGTACAAGTTGTGAATTGCATGCCTGAGACTATTGGAGAGCTAAGGTCTACTTTATCTACCAAGGGGAAAATCCTTTCTACTGAGCAGCTTGAGGCGATGCTCAAGATCATTGATAAGTTTAGGGAAAAAAAATAGACGATAAGATTCATATCAATTTATCATCTTACTGAATTTATTCAGGGAGTAGATTTCGTATCATTTCAATTCCGTAATATCCACCATAAGCGAAAGCAACTAGCATTACTGTCTTACCAATTATTGAAGCGGCAAGGGCTTTCTTTTTTGGATATTTCATCATACCTAAAGGAATCCATATTATATCATCTGGCGAGAATGGTGTTACTGCAAAAAGAAAAATTAGTATGGTGCCATATTTTTCAACTCTAGGCTTCCAAGTGTCGATTCGCTTTCGATATTTTTCAGAAATCACATATCTTCCACCCTCACCAATGTAGTAATGGGTGTATTGACCAATTCCAGCACCAATACCCGCTAGTATACCTAGGAAAAGTGGGTTAAGACCAAGAGCTGGGTCACTCAACAGAAATACGATGATCTGAGGTGGAAAGATCGATATCATAAGAGAACTTGTTCCTATAAATCCAGAGATTAAGGCTCCAGCATATCCTAGACTCAGTACAAATGAATAAAGACCATGAACACCCACCACTGCAAGTATTGCTGAAATAGTTATTATTATTGTTGCTATGGCAATTACCACTAGTTTGTTCAGAGTCTTTCGCCTACGTGAAAGCTTTCATAAGTTAAATTGTTCCAGCTGTTTGAGCACATACTGTCTTATCTGTTCTGGCTTCGGCATATCCTCAACAATCTTACCATTTCTTATTATTGGTTTAAGCATAGGATCGGTTGTCTCTCCACATACAGCACAGTTTGAAGCCTGATTATTAGCCAGAGATACTTTGTCAGTCATACATTTATTGCATCGCCACACTTGTTTCCTACCACTGAGTTTACCTCTCTTGGCGTCGGGTTTCCCATTCTTTTCTACGATATCTAAAGCAAAATCTATTGTCGGAGCATTACTAATGGAAGTTCCAACTCCAAATCCCACTGCTCCTGCATTAGATAGTTCTTTGATGTTGTTCTCATTCAATCCACCTGAAACGTAGATCTTTACTTTTTCGTATCCTCTTACATTGAGTTCCCATCTTACTTCTCGAATTAGTTCGGAGAAATCACCTCTTCTAGATGATGGCGTATCAAGTCTAACTCCATGTAGTTTTCCTTTGAAGCTCTCTGCGGCCAGTATAGCTTCAGTTTTTTCGTCACTGTATGTATCTACTAAAGCAATTCTAGGTATATCTTGAGGCATGACTTCATCGAAAGCCTTCCAAGCTTTGATTTGACTATCAAAAGATATGATGAGAGAATGAGGCATTGTTCCTATTGGCTCTTTATTGATTGTGTCAGCCCCAGATAGACTTGAAACTCCGTCTAAACCTCCGATATATGCTGCTCTATCAACCATTTTGGAAAGTCCTGGGTGGACTCTTCTTATACCAAAAGATATCACCATTTTGTCTGAAGCTGCTTTGCGAACTCTTGCTGCTTTTGTAGCTATACCTGAAGAATGACAGATTAACCCAAGAAGTGGGGTTTCAAGATGACAGAAATTCCTGTAATCTCCTTCAATGCTAAGGATAGGAAGACGTAAACCATTGACATCACGTTGTCTGAATATTGTTCCCTCGTTAAATGAATAGATATTTACAGGTAAATCTTCGAAAAGATATGCAATTTCATCAATACCACATAGTACAGCCCACGGCCAGGAATTAGGTAATGCGCCAGCTGTAGCCTCCATTACAACATCGATTTTTCCTACTTTTGCCGAAAGGATTTCTTTGGTCCTCATGAAGTAAACATCAGTTGTTCTCCCCTTCTTGATCTCTTCATCAGATGAAAGATGAAATCTTCCCATAACTAGATCATTTCCTCTCAGAACTTTGATTGAATTCAATTATCAATTAATTATCTAGAAGTCGAAAGGGCGAGGATGTTTAAATAGATTAATCTTGGTTCTTTATCTTGCAAAAATAGTGATAAGATTATGACTCTGCTGAAACTTCGCATGTCAATTATTGGAACAGTTGCATTATTGATAGCTATCTCAACATTATTTTTCACAATTATTTTAAGTATTGTTGGGGTCACAAATATTGTCGCCCTAATATTTTTCGTAATCTTATTCAACATAGTCCAATGGCTCCTAGCTCCTTATCTGATAAATTCAATGTATCAAACCAAAGAAGTGCCCAAATCAGATAAACTATACAGCATGGTTGCACGACTTAGCCAGAAACTTGATCTTAAAATGCCAAAAGTCATGATAGCAAATATGCCTATTCCAAATGCATTTGCTTATGGTTCACCTATTGCAGGGAATAAGGTAGCAGTGACTAAAGGACTACTCAATGAACTTGAAGAAGAAGAGATCGAAGCAGTAGTTGGTCACGAGCTCGGCCACATAAAAAATAGAGATGTACAGGTAATGATGTTTGCCTCAATATTACCAGCAATATTCTATTTTATTGGATTCTCATTCATGATGTCTTCATTTTATGGGGGAGCTAGACAAAGGCAAGGTGGAGGTGCAGCACCAATCCTTATCGGAATGGGTTGCATGGCAATTTATTGGATCCTGACACTTTTTACACTCGGTCTAAGTAGATTACGAGAATATTATGCCGACAGAAGAAGCTGCTCTATTGTAGATGATGGACCACGGAAACTTTCAGAAGCATTGGCAAAGATTGTATCATCAAGTAGTAAGCTGAAACATAGCCGTAAAACAAAAAGCAATCTTAACAGCTTCAAAGCTCTATTTATCGAAGATCCAGATAGCGCTGATCGAGACGAGGTTGCCATATCAGAAGCTAGAATGTTCAAAACAGATCAACAGCTAGTGAATAAGATATTGGCAAAGAAGGTTAGCTCAACTGATAGGTTACTAGAATTATTGTCAACGCATCCAAATATAGTTAAGCGCATCCAAACTTTACAGAAATTGCCTTAGATTCTCCTGTTCTCTCATTTTTTCAACTGATTTTCCCTATTGGAATTATATAAAGTGGTTTTTCTTCCGGATTGAGATTGAGAATCTGAACTACTTTTTCATCATGAAATGCTCCAACAGTGACAACCCCAAGATTAAGAGCGGTTGCTTGTAGACAGATATTTTGAGCAGCGTGTCCTACTTCTATGTGAACATATCTGACCCCACGGTCACCATATTTGCCAGTTGTCCGCTCATATATTGCCGTAATAACAATATTGATAGCGGCTTTTTCAACCCAATCTTGTCCTAATGCAGCATCAGCAATATCAGATCTTTGGTCGCCATCAACAGTTTTCAGTAGATTATTTTCTATTGGCATATAATGATAAACTCCTGCTTCCAGACCTTCCACATCTCCAACAACCAAATACAATTCGAGAGGATAAAAACCCCCAGCAGAAGGCGCAGTTCTCAATCTTTTCTCATGTGTTATACCTTGAGCCGACCACAATATCTGTGATATCTCATCTAATGTTAATGGGTCCCCGCTATATTCTCTTGTTGACCTCCTTTT
This sequence comes from Candidatus Bathyarchaeota archaeon, assembly GCA_023144075.1. Classification (GTDB taxonomy): domain Archaea; phylum Thermoproteota; class Bathyarchaeia; order 40CM-2-53-6; family RBG-13-38-9; genus RBG-13-38-9. The sequence continues at coordinate 20,082 of JAGLGJ010000001.1, forward strand.
CAACAAAGCTTCTTCCATTGAAAAACTACTTTCATGTGATGGTTCAGGTAGAGATATCAAAACATTTGAAATGAATGTTGAGGATGTATTTACTTGGTTTCCACCTTTATGCCAGAGTGCAGCATATAGTAATATTGAAATGAAGATGATTGATGAAATGAATATTATTCCAATTATTTTCCTTTTCGATTTTTTTCACCTCTCACTTGGTGATTATTGATATAATCTAAAAATATGCTCTTTTCTAGGATTATTAGTTAGTATTTCATTTAACTTAGAAACAGTATAGGTCTACTTAGGATTTCAAATACTCTATTATTGCAGTAATTTCTTCAGGGGTTAAAACTTTACCCCATGATGGCATACCCTTTTCTGGTCTCCCCCTCTCGATCGCCGTTCTATTGACATTTTTTGCTGATAAAGTGGGAGCTTGACTAGGTTTTTCGGGGAGCGGTACCATACGTTTCTCACCGTGGCATACAACACAGTTACCTTTGAACAATTCCTCTCCATTTATTATTCCGGGTACAGATGTTGTAAATGACGGAGAATTTGATATTTCAGAATCAAATGAATCATAAAAACAGTAATAATATACAACTGACAACATTATGATACTAATTAAAACTACTATGGTTAACTGTCTCATCTATGACGCCACACTAGTGATAATACAATTAATTTTGAATTCTTACAATCATTTTAATATTTTTTAAATCTAGAAAATTTAAAGGAAACCAATAAACAAAAAAGGGGCTGTCATAATCTTTTTTCCTTCAATGGTTGAAAGTCCACAATGAGAATTCTGATAGAATCACCTTTCTTATTGGCTGGAGATAACTTAGATCTCTTCAAGAATGCATATGTATTAATAGATAATGAACTGATTGCGGAAGTCGGAACTGGGGAAAGACCTCAAGCTGAGAAGAAAATCTCATTTAAAAACGAGTTAATCATTCCTGGTTTGATTAATGCTCATGTTCATATTGGAGACTCTGCATTCAAAGACCAAGGACTTGAAAAATCTGTTAGTGAACTCTTTAAACCTCCAAACGGTTTGAAACATAAGCTATTAGAACATACTGAAACAAAGATATTGGTACAAGCAGTAAAAGATAGCCTCAATGATATGTTGCGTTGTGGGACCACAACTTTTGCAGACTTTCGGGAAGGATCAATAAAAGGAGCACAAATACTACTTGAGGCCCTAAGAAATAATAGCATAAGGGCTTTAATCTTGGGCCGTCCAGATCATGTTTTTAGTAAATCCCAAATAGAAAAAAATCAAGGTAAAATTCCATCAAATTCTCTAGCTCAACTAAATGAATTGCTTGATTTGACACAAGGTCTAGCTCTAAGCAGTCCTAATGATATGACTGATGAAGCAATGCGACAACTTGCAGACCTTGCCATAAAATATAACAAATTTAGAGCGATTCATGCCTCTGAAGCGCCGAATTCGAAAGATATCTCTGTTGAAAGAAGTGGTCTCACAGAGATAGAGAGGGCTATTAGATTTTTTAACGTTAACCTCCTCGTTCATTTGACCTATGCTTCGAGAGAAGATTTGGATAAAGTGGCTAAAGAAGAAACACCTGTTGTTATATGTCCAAGGGCAAATGCGTCCCTAGGTCTAAAGCTCCCGCCTATTACCAAAATGCATGACCTTGGCATTACAGTGTGTTTAGGTACAGATAATGTAATGATTAATCAACCAAATATGTTTAGAGAAATGGAATTCACTTTAAAGGCATATCGAATTGAGAGAGCTTCAAGCCAATATCCTAGCCCGAGAGATATCTTATGTATGGCTACGATTAATGGAGCCAGAGCCTTGGGGATAGGTCACAAAACAGGTTCCATAAAAGAAGGAAAATCAGCAGATCTTGCTATCATTAATATGAATAAAAATCTCAGAAATGTTAATGATATTTACTCAGCACTTGTACACAGGACAGGAGCAGAAGATATTCTGACTGTTCTTTTGAGAGGCAAATTTTCTTATGGTTACAAAATATAGAATTGAATATTCTTCGATTCCATATTCTCATAATAAAATCGATGAAATATTGAATAAAGCTCGAGGTGGAGTACAACCGGAAAAAGATGAAGCTATTTTATTAATCAAATCACATAGACGTGACCTCAGGAAGATAGTCTCAGCCGCATCCGATATTAGAGAAAAAGTAAAAGATCGGCAAATAACCTATTCAAAGAATGTTTTCATACCTCTAACAAATATGTGTCGAAATGAATGCGCCTATTGTGGTTTCAGAAAAAACCCAACAGATCCTGAAGCTAGAATATTGACTACAGAAGAAATAATGAAAATTGTAAAAATTGGTGAAGAAGCTGGATGCAGAGAAGCCTTATTTGTTATGGGTGAGAGGCCAGAGGTTATCTATCCAAAAGCTAGAAGTCAATTGAAGAAATATGGTTATTCAACAATCATAGACTACCTTAAAGATATGTGTGAAATGGTAATTGAGAAAACACAACTTATACCACATAGCAATTTAGGAATTCTTAAAAAAGAAGAATTGAAAACTCTGAAACAGGTCAACGCAAGTTTAGGTTTGATGTTAGAGAGTTCAAGTATAAGACTATGTAATAATGGTGAACCACATCAACTTAGCCCTGGAAAAGATCCACGTCGAAGATTAGAAACAATAGAGAAAGCTGGAAGCCTCAAAATACCATTTACAACCGGCATTTTAATAGGAATTGGCGAAACGCTCGACGAACGTATCGATTCATTATTTCACATAAAGCGATTAAATGACAAATACAACCACATTCAAGAATTAATAATTCAGAACTTTAACTCACAACCTAATACAGCAATGCAGAATTATCCTGAACCTCAACTAGATGATATAGTAAAAACTATTGCTGTAAGCCGTATCATCTTTCAAGGAAGCATAAATATTCAGGCACCACCAAATCTGCTTCCTGGGACTTACAAATCAGTTTTGGAAGCAGGCATAAATGATTGGGGAGGAATTTCGAATATTACATACGACCATATAAATCCACATGCGCCTTGGCCCGATATAGAAGATCTAAGGGCATTAACAATGAAGGCTGGTTTTAGTTTAAAGATGAGATTACCGGTTTATCCAGAATATATAAGAAAAATTAGTGGATTTTTACCAAAGAAACTTAAACACAAGATTACATCACAAGTTGATGATGAGGGATTCGTGCGAGAGGACAAGTTTTGAAACAAGAAGCATTACACTGCTCTTTTTCTTTAGAATCACTGTTCAATGATATCTTAAAATCCGCGGATCCTTTAGTCTCAAAAATTTTTAATAATGCTCTTGACGGAAAAGAGCTCTCAGAAAAGGATGCTCTAGAACTTTTCAAAACATCAAAAGTAGAACTGTTAATGCTTGGGCTAGTTGCTGATGAAATTAGACGAAGAACAGTAGGAGAGACCGTGACTTTTGTGATTAATCGCAACATCAATTTCACAAATATCTGTTCAAATCGATGTAAATTTTGTGCCTTTAGAAGGAACCAAAATGATCCTGATGCATACATATTATCAATAGAAGAAATAGTCAGAAGATCTGGAGAGGCATGGAGAAATGGTGCTACTGAGGTGTGTATTCAAGGTGGATTGAATCCAAATATCGAGGGATACTTTTATCCTAAGATCTGTGAAGCAATAAAGAAGAAGACACCGCATATTCATATTCACGCCTTCTCACCTATGGAGATCGTCTTTGGAGCCAGAAAATCTCAATTAAATATCAGGGAATTTCTTAAGATGCTGAAAGAAGCTGGATTAGATAGCCTGCCTGGAACAGCTGCAGAGATACTTGATGACAATCTTAGAAGGACCATTTGTCCAGAAAAAATTGATGTCAAGACTTGGATTGATGTTATAAAAACTGCACATAATTTAGGAATTCCGACAACGTCTACTATGATGTATGGACATGTAGATGGACCTCAACAATGGGCAAATCATATTCGTACAATAAGGGATATTCAGAAGGAAACTAATGGATTTACAGAATTTATACCCTTGAGTTTTGTTCATCCTAACACTGAATTATATAGAAGTGGGGGTGCCCGACCTGGAGCAACTGGAACCGAAGATGTAAAGGTACACGCCATTTCAAGACTAATGTTGAACAAACATATCAAGAATATTCAAGTTTCATGGGTTAAACTGGGATCAAAGATGACTGAGATATGTCTGCTAGCTGGTGCAAATGATCTTGGTGGAACCTTGATGGAAGAGAATATTTCAAAAACTGCAGGAGCCACTACTGGCCAAAGAATGGAACGCTTAGAGATGGAGAAAATGATTCGCAAAATTGGGCGAGTTCCTGCACAACGCGACACTACTTATAATATATTGAATTTCCAGAAAACTTGATCAAAATAGAAATAACATCAAAATCTATGCATCTCATATTCGAAATCTCGGGGGATGCTTTTAATTGAATAACTCAAATTGGACTTTATCAAGAAAGATAGCGGCAACCACAGTTTTAGCTGCAGCCGCAATAGTATTATCTCCTTTCTCTTTTCCAATTGGTCCAACAAAAATCTACCCTGCACAACATATGATCAATAGCATAAGTGGAGTTTTACTAGGTCCTTGGTACGCAATTTGTGTAGCTGTAATAGCTGGTATAGTTAGAAATGCGTTGGGAACAGGGACGATTTTTGCCTTTCCAGGAGGAATCCCAGGAGCACTAGTAGTTGGTATTGTTCATCGATATATTTGGAAAAAGAATTATGCAGCCCTTACAGAGCCGATAGGCACTACGTTTGGAGCAGTTATTAGCGCCTTATTAGTTTTGCCTATGGTTTTCAATCTTAACTTGTCAACTGTAGCCCTTTCCATGGAAGCTTTCATTATAGCTTTCCTGATTAGTAGCATACCAGGATCAATTCTTGGTTTCATAATATTAATGGTGCTATCAAAGAGAAGTAAATGGATGAATCTGTAGCGCGACAGCTACTATAGATCTAGATAAGTGAAGAAAGATGTCATCTAAGATCCGAAAAGAATCAAGTATTCTAAGAGATTTGGCGCGAACAGAACTTTCAGTAAAATATCAGAATTTTTCACACATTCAGAAGATGACAATCATCTTAGGTGATATCTCAACAGGAAAGACCACTATTACTGCTTTACTAATTATAGATTCTTTAAAGTCAAACAGTTCGAATAATATCACAATTATTGATATGGCACCGAAGAAAACTATCTATAAAGAAAACATAATTGGTGGCAGAATTTCCGATATTATCAAATTACCCTCTGGGATTAGGCTTCTTCAACCTAAAAAAATCCATTCTCCCCGATATTCTGCAAAAGATAAAGATGAGTTACTAAATCTCGTAGAAGAAAACAAAAAATCAATTGATACCATTTTAAATCATTATATGAACAATCCTACACCTATCTTATTCATAAATGATCTTTCAATATATTTCCAATCAGGGAAATGGGAGAAGGTTTTTAATG
>JAGLGJ010000010.1 GCA_023144075.1 Candidatus Bathyarchaeota archaeon
ATTGAATTATTCTTAAAATATCACATAAGCAATTGTTTTTAATACGAAAAAGACATAGTACGCAAATCTGTTGAAATCAAATCAGTTTAGATGTGATGAAAAACCGAATATGATGGCGCTATTCCGATGAGCACTGATATCTTTCAACAACTCATGATCGCTTTCCAGATTTTTGGTGGACTCGCTCTATTTCTGTTCGGAATAGGATTTCTAAGTGGCGGCTTAGAGAAAGCAGCTGGCTTTAGAATGCAAAAAATGCTTGAAAAGCTAACTAGTAATCGAGTGAAGGCTGCTGGAGCAGGTGCTTTCATAACCGCAATTATTCAGAGTAGCAGTCTAATGATGGTAACTCTAATAGGGCTAATCAATGCAGGTTTGTTAAATCTCAGACAAGCAGTTGGCGTTATACTCGGAGCTGAAATCGGAACCACTATTACAGCCCAAATCGTCTCTTTTAATATTGGTCAAATATATTTCTTGATAATAGGAGTTGGATTTCTAGTCTACTTCTCACTAAGAAGAAGTAATTATCAATACATTGGACAAGCCATACTCGGTTTTGGAATATTGTTTCTGGGAATGGCAACTATGTCAAGTGGATTAAAACCGATAAGTCAAGATCCACTATTCATAGATACTTTAAGAGAATTTGGAAAAACACCATTGTTAGGAGTCCTCATGGGCGCAGTCTTTACTGCAGTTATTCAGAGCAGCTCAGCAATGACGGGTCTCGTAATAGCTATGGGAATGGAGAATGCTATCACCTTGGAAGGTGCTATAGCACTAATATTTGGCGCAAATATCGGAACTTGTATCACAGGAATGATTGCATCTCTTGGATCTTCTATTGCATCAAAAAGAGCTGCCGTGGCACAAGTTATTATCAATTTTCTTGGCGTTGCTATCTTTTTACCGTTCCTAACCCCTTTTGCCAACGTTGTCTCTTTAACTTCTGATGATCTTCCTAGACAAATAGCTAATGCTCACACAATATTCAATGTCATGGTGACATTGATAATGTTCCCATTGTTAGGAGTTATTGTTTACGCAGCAACAAAGATTATTCGCGGCGAAGATCTACCTTTCGATTTTCGAGTGAGATACCTTGATGAAAGACTTCTGAACGCTCCTATAATCGCACTCACTCAGGCTGACAAAGAAGTAAAGAGAATAGCCCAATTAGTGGTAGGAATGTTAGAAAGAGCAGAAGCAGCGTTCATGAAGAACGATGAAAAATCGATGAAAATAGTTTTTGAAAGAGAGACCGCTATTGATGAACTCTGCAGATCTGTAGAACAATATCTTGATAAAATACCTATGAGTAGGCTGAATGAAAGTGGCTTTCGGAAAAGCGTTGCATTAATCCATACTTTGACAGATATCGAAAGGATAGCTGATCATTCCGATAATTTTGCCATAGCAGCTAGGGAAAAGATAAAATCTGGAATCAGATTTTCCCCTCAAGCTCAAGAAGAGTTACAAACAGTGTTCAGTAAAGTAAGAAAAATGTACGAAAGCGTGGTACAAGCACTAAATACAAATGATAAAGAGATGGCGAAGGAGATCTTGAAAATGGAGGATGAAATAAACCAATTAGAGAGTGAATTCAGAGAAGAACACATCAATAGATTGAAAAAAGGAATATGCTTACCGGAAGCTGATGTTATATTCACAGAGTCCATGAGAAACTTGGAAAGAATCGGTGATCATTCTGATAATATCGCACATGGCATACTAACAGAGTAGATCGAACTCGATACGATAGTACTGATAATATTGTTTACAAAATAAAAATAATCATATGATATTTCACGCGCGCTGAATCTGACTGCCGTAAAAAAATCTGAAAATAATAGCTAGAGCGATCATATCATCTCAAGTTCTCGATCTGGTTCTTCCGGAACATCTGGAAGAACTTCTTGACTTCTTGCCTCGACTGCTAAACTTGCATGTTCTAGTATTGCATTAGCTTCTTCAGTCAGATTCGATGTTTCATTAGTGTCTGATGCTATTTGTCCTGTCATCTGAACCATATCCTCAAGTTCAGATGCGATCTTTCCCATATGAGAAGAAAAAGATGGTAGAATGCAGGAAAGCTTGTTCTTTACATCATTAAGCAAATTTATAGGAATCGAGATGGTTGTTGCCAAGTCTGAAAATATCCAAACGGTTTCAAGTCGAAGGATCACCTGCTCAAGTGCAAGCTTACAGTAAACAACAACTTTAACAATTTTCTTTACTTGGTCACATTCTTCAGCATAGATAGACGCCCTATCATTATCATTCTTATTTTTTGCGTGGACACATTTGTCAAAACATTCTTCATGGCGCCTGTTAAGTCTGAAAACTATTTTTTCGAGCCTCTCTTGCTGGATTTTCAAGTAGTAGATTGAATATATTACTCTCTTTCGGAAAGATTTTGATCTACCCATCTTTCCTTTAATTTGGGAAATTAGATTACTATTCGCTTCTTGATCCCAGTTTCGCAGTATGTCATCGAGCAAGTGGTCTCAAGCATGAAACAGCATGCGTGAGTTTAAAGCTCATTAGCCAAGAAATTGTTGTAAAAACTCAAGAATAACCAAAAAAAAGAGGTTAGGCAGGGATTTTTGGAATAGATTTTCTCCCAGCCTCAAGCATTTCTGGTGTAGCAGCGAAGTTCTTAAGCATTTTAGCTTTGTATTCGTCGTAAACTTGTAGATCCAGTAATCCATGACCGCTATAATTGAACAGTATTGTCTTTTCTTCTCCGGTCTTCTTGCATTCAAGGGCCACGTCTATGACTCCTTTGAGTACGTGTGCTGTTTCAGGTGCTGCTATGAATCCTTCAGTCTTAGCAAAGGTTTCAGCTGCTTCCATAACTTCGTTCTGGCCATAGGCACGGCTTTCCATTAAGCCCTTGTTAATTAGGAAGCTTAGACTCGGTGCTTTTCCGTGATATCTTAGACCTGCGGCATGTATTGGTGGACATTGATATGTGTGTCCAACGGAATACATTTTTGCTAGAAATGTGAGTTCAGCCGTGTCACCGAAATCGTATTGATAAACGCCTTTCGTCGTAGAAGGTACAGCGAGAGGTTCAGTTGCAATGAATCTCGTCTCTTTCTTGTCTTTCAGTTTGTCATGCATGAATGGATATGCTATTCCAGCATAATTGCTTCCGCCGCCGATACAACCCATCACATAATCTGGATAAACATCCATCATCTCCATCTGCTTTTTGGATTCTAATCCAATTATGCTCTGATGGGTGAGTACGAAATCGAGAACGCTTCCCAGAGAGTATTTTGCTTTCTCATCTTTCATGGCAGCCTCAACGCCTTCACTAATTGCTATACCCAGGCTTCCAGGATGGTTTGGGTCGTCTTTGAGTATTTTCTTGCCAGCTTCAGTTTTGTCGCTTGGAGAAGGAAAGACTTCGGCTCCGTATGCTTCCATCATTGTTTTCCGGCCAGGCTTGGTGAGGTAACTGCTTCTTGTCATGAAGACTGTTAAATCCAAATCAAATAGGGCACAGGCAAGAGCCAGAGCTGAGCCCCATTGTCCAGCACCGGTCTCGGTTGTAAGTCTCTCTAGGCCTTCCTTTTTTATATAGTAAGCTTGGGGTATAGCAGTATTCGGTTTGTGACTTCCAACTGGATTAACATCTTCTCGTTTGAAGAAGATCTTAGCTGGGGTTCCGAGATGTTTCTCAAGTCTTGTTGCTCGTTGAAGTGGAGTTGGTCTCCCAACTCTTAGGTATGTATCGAGAACCTCATCTGGAATCGGGATCTCAGAATCCTTTGAAACAGCCTGCATTATACACTCTTTTGCAAATAGAGCAAGCAAAGGTTCTGGTGAAAGAGGTTTCAATGTTTTAGGATCAAGGGGTGGAGGATAACCTTCAGGGAGGTTAGGTAGGATGTTATACCATTTCTTGGGCATTTCATCTACTGATAAGTCTACTTTGATTGCTTTTGTCACCATATTAGTTTACCACTTTACCTTTTTGTCTTCTATACGACTTGTAGGAAATATTTTAATCTTATGTGTACATAATGGTACATGATTTACCTATGTGGAACAACATCGCAAAACACCTCCAAGGACATCCAGAGAGAATCGCTGTGGCCAAACTCCTTGTAGAAACAGGCTTATCCATCAGAGACGGCCGAATCTACTGCAATCAGATAGAAGTCCCAACAATCAGAATAGCACAAGCAGCAGGAGTAGATAGAAGAACAGTCACCAAAACCATCCAGACCATATCTCAAAACAACGATCTCAAAGAGATCTTCACGAACCTCAGGTCAGCAGGCTTATCCTTACGAGAGATAGCAAAACACCTCAACTTCGGCGTACTCGAAATAACTCCTGACAATCCACACGCAGTAGGCATTCTTGCAAAAGCCTCAACAATGATCTCACAAGAGAACCTAAGCATAAGACAAGCAATAGTAGATGACCCCGAACTATCTCCCGAACCCAAATTAACAATAATAACAGAATCACAACTTCCAGGAGACATAATCCAAAAACTACTTGAAGTTCCAGGAATAGCTAAAGTATCAATATATTAGGAGAAAAATAAGCACATTATTTCTTACCATATTTCGTGTAAAGCGAGAGATAATCAAGATATTTTTCATCCATTACAGCTGGGTCTTGTTTCTCGCCGTGTGCACCAAGGTAGTTATTTATCCCTAAAATATCTAAATTCAAATCTTGCCAAGGCATCATCCATTCCCAAGTTCCAGCAGCATATGTCAATTTTCCCTCAAAATTTGTTCTAGCCTCAGCGACTAGACCTTTCAATAAAATTGCTAATTTTGTTCGCCATTCCTTCTGATCATGTTTCAAAGGAATTTCCAAAGCCCTAGCTGGCCAAGTTGGACCACCAAAGATTCCTGCAGCATCTATAGATATTTCATTACCAATAATGAGCCATAATGAGTATGAATAGAACAATCTATGACTACTTCAGGTCAACTACCTCCTCTTTGCAGCTAAATGAGAGAGACTTGATTGTAGATCACGCGATAAGACAATTTGAAGAAAAGGTTTGAAATCACTTTCTTGTTCTTCTGATCGCTATTGAGATCACTGCTCCAATCAAAGCAACTAATGCAAGATAAGGAGTCAATATTGAAAGTTTGTTGACTGGCGTGACCAAGCCTCCGACAGGAGCGTGTCTTCCACTTGATAATATGCCCCACAGATCTCTATCTGTCTGCCATTCAGTACCTGTTCCTATTTCTGGTGGCCAAATATTATCATTATCAATGCCGCCATCTGGGTCGTAAGGTATACTAGCTTGATTCTTCCAGAATGGCGAACAAAAATCTATAGACTCGCCTGGTTCAATGTTGATGTAGCTAAGCGGAATACGAAACTCGTATATCATGTGAGTGTTAGGACTATTTGGACTGCTGTCAAAACCGATGGCAGCTTCAAAATTTTCACTATTCTTTTGCCAATTTTCGCTAGTGCCTCTAATGCGGATTATTTTATTTGATTCGAAGTCGAATATTAGCAAGCATTCATCATTTGAATTTTCAGTTGTATCCTCAATAGCATCTACCAGAACATAGAGGTTGAAATCATCATTCATAAAATATGCAAACGCATCTATTGGAAAATCTGGTTCCGTCATTACAATTTGGAGATTAAACCATTCGCCAGGTGTAAATGTTCCATCTATTGTAGGTGGACTGCCAGTATATTGGCTGTTTACTACAGGTCTTTGCGAATAAGCAAATGGAATCATTACTGCTGCTGTCGATACAAGTAATATTGCTATGATACTGGAGGAAAGGACTTTTCTCATCATCATCTACTAATTCACGGCTATTACTGGTCTATACCTAATAAAACCTGTGGAAGCTTTGAAAAAGATATAGACGATAAAAAGATCTATCTCTTAATATAACTCTCAAAATATTAATCCTCAATTCCAGTGCTTCACATGTATAAAATCGAATTATATTATGATCGCGATGCAACTTACTCGACTGATCTTCAACAGATATTGGATATTATGGAGAAATTGAAACAGACTTGGCAAATCGAATATGATACATTTGAAGCTCAAGATATTTCTGCTGAAGAATCTCAAAAAATTGAAACATCTATCAGATCAATCCCGCCACAAGTTAGAGGCAAAATTGTTACCTCGGGGAATCACATTCTTCCACTTTCCAAAAAAAAGAACCTCAATCTAAAAAACACTCCAATCATTATTTTAAAAAAGAAGGAGATATCTATAGCAGTATTTCCTCACTTGCTCGGTACAAACTATGGAAAACCTCTAGAGTCACTCTCCAGGATCTTGAAGGTGGGACCAGACGAATATCTTGAGGCCAAAGGTTTACTAGAGGATCCGATTGTGAAAATTCTATCAGATTATCCTGAAGCTTTAGGAACAGGCACCTCATTTATGAACATAAATGTAGAGACAGATGCAGGAATTATTGACATTCTGCTTAAAGACGAGTTAGAAAATCACATAGTAGTAGAAGTTGAGACAATAGCAAAAGATGCAGCAGTAGCACAAGTCTGCAGACTAGCAGCAGGTTACGCTAAATCAATCAATCTACCATTTAGCAAAATACGAAAGGCCATAGTATGCATCAAATACGAAGGACAGCTGAAGGTAACATGTGAAGGATCTGAAGTGGAACTGTACCAAATTGAATTAGATAGAATCAAGTGAAAAATACGATAGCAAGCTCTCCTATTTCAAGAACTATCTTATGCCTATCAGCTTCGGAAGATGTCCCACCATTCCAACACTTCCACCTCTCATAATTAGAGCTCCCCTTACTCCCTTTATCGACTGAGCGACTCTCAATCCCTTCTTTATGGATTCGTTAAGATCTTCCCCTACAACAGCATTACAAACTGCAGTCGCAGCCGCATCAGCCAAAGCGGCATCATAAGCAATCACGGTAGCAGCTTCAGCAGATCCGAAACTTTTCGCATGACCCACAGTGGCTGAGCTTGTACCAATTCCTAGGGGAACGTCTTCTTGTAAAATTCTAAAACCAAGCTTACCTGAAACTGGTGCTCCTCCAGCATATATGGCGACATCTAATTTAGTAGATCTTCTGATAGATGCTTCACCACCATCTTCAACTACTATTACATTGGCTCCATGTTTCTCCATTTCCTCGGCCGCCAGATCTGCTATGGCTCCAGCAACAGCCGCCATGGGCCCTACCCTAGCTTTTTCAGCAGCCTCAGACATTCTGTTGACTACTTCTGGCGCACTTTGACGTAGCTTGATTGGCACAAGAGCCTGGATAAATTCAGGATGAGTAACTGAATACTTTTTCAAATCGTTTCGATTATCTTCGATATTCTGAAATGCAGTCTCTGCAGCCTCAAAAAGATCTGTCTTGATAAGAATAGACGATTCTCCGATAGTCCTTTTCAGTTTAAATGTCTTCGGGATTTCTGATCCTCCTATTCAGATAATTTTATGGCTCTTGTTGGGCAGGCATCGACGCATACTCCACAGTTTACACATTTGTCTTGATCAATTTCAACGGTTAGATCACTTTGAGTTGAGATAGCCTCAACAGGACATACGGTTATGCAGTGTCCACAATCTATGCATTTTTCCCTTAATATCTCTATGAACCACCCTACATGGACGTCGACACCCATTTGCTTGAATGCGGAGATTGCGCTCTCAGCTTTGTCATCTGGAACTTCTACGAGAACTTCTCCAGTGCCCTCGTCCACTTCAGCTCTCAAGATATTGATTGGGGCTTTAGTGCGTAAAATTACTGATGCTATTATCGGTTCAGAAGTTCTTTCCTTACCGAATATTAGACGTGCTTTCATTTAATCTACTCTCCTAACAATCTGCTTATATGTTCACTAGTTACGATACCAAGGATCTTCTTATCGGAGTCTACAACGGGTAGAGCTGATATATCGTACTTTTTCAGTTTTCTTACACAAGAGTCAATCGGTTCCTCCGGTGAGGCGGTTACTACCTGGCGAGTGACTACGTTCGAAAGCTTTTCTTCTTTCTTTGCTACTGCTTTGGTGATATCGAATGAGGTCACTATGCCTTTCAAGATATCGTCTTCATCTACAACGACGATGTGATTAACGTTCTTTTCAATTATTCTCCGAGCCACAGTCTCGGTGTCTTCATCAATGTTACAGGTCACTGTAGGAATCATTACGTTTTGGGCAAAAACTGCTTCCTTAGTGATTTTCATTGGCCTGCAAACCTCTGTCATTGAAAGCCTTTGAGTTGGAGACGCTAACAGAAATTTTCCATCATCAATCCATTTCTTTAGAGTTGATGCTACTTCTCTGGCAATCTTTAGACTTGAGAGAGATTGAGCGGGTATTTCCCTTTCTTTCAATCTCAATTTTCCTGATTTTAGTTCTGCGTAATCAGTCTCTTTGAGTGAAGGTCTACCTCTTCTAGGTATACCATAATCTAGAAGATTGGTTTTGATCTCCTCATCACTTATGCTTGTTTTCTTTGCTAGACCTTCATTAAGAATGGGTATTGGAATACCAAGTCCAACATACATACTGGTACCATAATTTGTATAGGTTGCCCCTCTGAGAAATTTTGGATCCATTTGTTTGAGATCTCCTTGAGTCATAATCGTCCCAAATTTGTTGGTTGGGTCGTGTTGTGTGCCATGACCTGTTACGTATCCGATTCCGCCTCCGAGAAAGATCCTTGTGCCGACTCCTATTGTTTCGTAATCCGGATCATTTGTAAGTGGATTGAGTTCTCCTGCTCCAGAATATGAGGCATTACTATAATTTGGTAGAAGTTTGCCCATGTAGGTGTATATCACATCGTCTCTTCCATTCGTAGCAGCATTATACTTTTGATAAGCATTCCTGGGATTGCATAAAATGGCTTGATTAACATCTTGCAGAGTGAATGTTGTCTTTACTGATTTCCTTGGATAACAGTCAGTTCCATATGCGGTGGCGTCAAGTTCTATTTCTTTCCCTGCAACTAGATCCTCGATGACATGTCCACCACCATAGTCAAATTTTCTTTCAGGATGCATTTTAGTAACTCCGAGATAAACGTCCACAGCAGCATTTCCATGATAAGCTTCGACACCATTCAAGTTTACATGTTCCATTTTTATTGGTGGATCAGCATGGCCGAAATTTAGGAATAGCCCTGAGCTACACATTGCTCCAAAAGTTCCGGTGGTTACAATGTCCACATCTTTAGCAGCAACTTCTATGCCGTTGCTCTTCACAATTTCAGTCATCTCTTCTGCGGTGACAACATTTATTGTGCCTTTACTGATTTTCTCATTGATCTGATCTATTGTTCGAATGCTTTTCAAGCTCGCTCATCCCATAATAGCTATAACAGTGTTATTTCATTATATTAATACTTTGATGGCATAAATATTCCTATAGGAATTCCCCGAAAATGTGACGGCGGCGCTACATAATTGGGACAAAGATGTTTGCTCAGTTAAAATATTTCAGAGACTTTCGATCAAATCTGATTCTATTTTGATGCATTCTTAGATCTTGAACAATGATCTTTTCTTCCAAATCCATCGCTTGGTCAAAGGTGATATTACTTCTTTCCTCAGGGTATATGAGAAGATTAGTCTCATAAGTAGGGTCCAGACCAACTTCACTGGTCATCACTAGAACACTCCTATAGAATGTGATCTTCTCAAGCAAGATTGCCTTTAAAAGACGTTCTATAGCCTTATCAGTATAGTCCATCTGAACGAATCTCTGCCAACCAAGCACAACCGATGCACCTTTAATAATGAAAGAGTCTGCGAGCTCAGCGCTATAGAGACCTGAACAACCCGCTAGAATTATAACAGTATTCTGAAACTCTCCATCCATAGATAGTTGTACAAACTCAGGTCCTATGGAAAAATATACGTTAGAACCATTGATCTCTCGGGCGGGCACTACAAGATCGGTTAGCTGTTCAACAACATATTTGTGTTCATTATAAGGCTCCCCAGTGAAGAGGTAGACGGGATATCCTGTAACTGGATGATCCATTGGCAGAAGAACTTCAGCAGGAGTGGATTGATGAACTCTGAATACAATTATCCTATAACCCATCGATGGAAGTCTGCTATAAAGATCTAAAGTTACTTCGGAGCCTGTGAAGATTTCAGGTGTTAAACCAACAGCTTCAGACATTCTGATGAATTCTTCCGTAAAAGACGGATTGGGATAAGTAAGTGAAAGTTGATCTATCAGAGCTGCCTTATTTGCAGATTGAGTTTCAGACGGCTGTGAAGAAAAAAGCCAGCTTTGAACAGCGAAAACGATTACCCCAATCATAATTATACCAAAAACTGCTTCAACAATTCTTTTTCCAGCTTTCCTCTTTTTAACTCGCTTTTTTGAGGATTTCATAATCGCAATCGAACTCAGATAGGAAGTATCCTTTTTGAATCTTATTCTTTGATAATAATATTCCTTTCTCATTTATTATAGTCATTTCTCCATCTCAATAGTAAATGATCCCATTATCACATTGGATCGTTAAACTTATCTTTAAATCCGTAATAGGTTCAAGAATACGCATTAAACAATGGTGAAACACAGTTGGAAAGCAATACAGTTTTCGTCGGAAATAAGCCCGTAATGACCTACGTACTATCAATCATCAGCCGTGTAAATATGGGTGGCGATGAGGTTACATTGAAGGCCAGAGGTCGTGCTATAACCACTGCCGTCGATGCGGCACAAATAGCAAAGAGGAGATTCATGAATACTTTGCAAATAAAAGACGTCAAGATAGGTACTGAAGAGGTCGAGACGCGAGAAGGGGGAAAGAGATCAGTCTCATCGATCGAGATCGTTCTCAAGAATGAAGGGACAGCCCCTGCCAAGTCGCCTGAAGCGGCATCTGAAGCCGCCCCGGCATCCGAAACGGGTACAACAACGTAGTCCGCGAAGTTCGAGTCACAAAGGCACCTGGAATACTAAGAACTTCTCCAGGTAGTTAGTTTACCCTATTTTGGAATATAGATATTTTTCTCTCACTTTCATAATCAATACTAAAATAAGTTTGTTAAGACTTTAATCAATAACAATACTATTACCGACTCCTAGTGATTCTCTGATGGTTTTCAAACCCAAAGGAGTAATACCGGCACTTGTCACACCACTTACCGATGACGGAAATAAAATCGATAAGTCCCGCATAAAGAACCTTGTTGATTCAGTTATTGATGGCGGAGTTTCCGCGCTAGTACCATGTGGGACTACAGGAGAGTTTCAAAATCTCTCAATAAACGAGAGAAAGAAAACCATTGAAATTGTTATTGATCATACTAATGGTAGAGTCCCAGTAATTGCAGCAACAGGACATAGCAGTACCAAGACAGCCATAGAACTTACTCAACACGCAAAAGATATCGGTGCTGAAGCCGCATTAGTAGTTACACCTTACTACCACAAGCCCACAGACAGAGGAATTTACGAACATTACAGAACTCTAGCTGAAGCTGTAGATCTACCAATAATCCTATACAATATTCCTCAGGCAACAGGAGTCAATCTCAGCTGGCAAATGGTTGAAGATCTCGTTGAAATACCAAACATTATCGGCCTAAAAGACAGCAGCGGTGAAATTAGATACATGCTAAGTGTTCTGGAGAAGACTGGTACAAAGTTATCAGTCTTATGTGGACATGACGAAGTAGTTCTACCTGCTCTAACCGTAGGCGCCTCAGGCATGATACTTGCAAGCGCAAACATCATACCCGATATTTGGGTTGAACTCTACAAGTCAGTAAGCAAAGCAGATCTGGAAAAAGCTCGAAATACTCAACTCAGAATTCAAAAAATAACTAGGATTATCGCTAAAAGCGGTCCAGTTGGCACAAAGGCAGCACTTAACATGTTAGGAATCAAAGTAGGTCCGGTTAGACTGCCCTTATCCATCGGAGGCGAATTGACCTATGAAGATTTGGAGGAACTCAGAATTGATCTTGAAAAAATCGGTAAATTAGAAAAGAAAATGATCAAACCAGTTAAAGTTAAAACTAAAAGACCAATTGCTGAGAAGCTAGCACCAACTGGTTTAGATGATCAAATCATAAAAACCCTCAAACTAAAGATTGGCGAATCACTTGCCGGTTCAGGATCAGAGGTTGCCCACGTCGAGATCATGATAGGTTTAAGGGACGGTCCATTGGGTCAAGCATTCGCAACAGCTAGAAGCACCCCCTCAGCTGGTCACGAACCGTTACTGGCAATATTAGAACCAAATTTAGCTGTTAAACCTGCCACTATGATCATTCCAACTGTTACGATAAAGAACATGAGACAAGCCAGCATGGTTTATGGTCCTGCTCAATCAGCTGCTGCAAAAGCAGTGATTGACAGTGTTAAAGACAGAACGCTTCCAGAGAAATATATCGATGAACTAATAATAATTGCAAATGTCTTCGTTCATCCATCAGCAGTAAACAGAAAACGTGTCTACATCAATAACTATAAAGCAACGAGACATGCTATCAGAAGAGCAATTGAAGGTAGACCGAAGATTGATGATCTTCTGAAATACAGCGAGATGTCGAAACATCCGTTCAGATATACACCCTAAATCCTAAACACCAAAAAATGAGTATGATTCTAATAATGGAGTCGAGCGTCTGAACTTGATATCAAACATGAACTTGTTTTATGATCCTATCTTGCTTCCTCACGAAATGTAACTATTACACTATCGATAGTCTCTCTGGCTTTTTCTATTCTCTTCCTATAATCCTTAGAAAGTGATTCATATGCATCTTTACTAATTCGACCTGATCTATATTGGGCCGTTATCTGGTTGTCACTCACACGAAGACCTTCAAGTTCTGCCTCAGCTTTCTCGAGTCTTCTTATCATCTGATCATATCTTGGATCGACAACCTTCAATTCACTTTTCAATGTAGCAAGAGTCCGGTTAAGCTCACTGATTCTCATCTCAATTGATTTCCGTCTTCTTCGGTATTCATGCTTGGAAATAGCTCCTCGGGCAATCTCTTCACTTCTCTTCTCTAACTCAAATCTTAACCCGGTTTTTTCATCCTGTAAAGTTACGAACCTCTTAATTTTCTCAATTGGAACTTTAGTGATCACTTTCGTAGGTCTCTTAATCAATATTGCTGCTCCAATAGCTACAAGAATCATTTCAACGGAGAAAATCCAACCTAGAGGACTAATTGAAGCCAAGAACATAGGATATTGATAATTTATTGTAAGACTCCTAATTTGATCAGGCAATAACATTCCAAAGTCATAGAATAATATTTCATTTCCATCTGCCTGAGTAATCGTTGAATTTGGATTACTAGACAAATGTTCGATTTGCGCTTCTTTTGGAAGAGAGACATTAACAACATATTGCTTAACAATGAGATCATCAGTCTTTGCTAAATCAGTCGTAAATTGATAGCTATCCGGCCAACCTATCCTCTCCATAGCGTTCTCTAAAGGCATCAAGTATTCTATCATAAAAGTGAAAGAATCATTCATCTGAATTAGATTAAATCTCGGAGAGATTACAACCGAGTCTGTTTTCACTTGTAAGTTATCTTGAATAGATCCCGCACTATCAAATGCTAATATTGGACTTACATTTTGGGGTTTTGCCAGTGTTATACCATTAATTTGGGGCCCTAAGTTAATTACATTATAAACGTCTCTTGAGATCACCTGACCTGAAGATGTTATGGTAATCTGTCTTCGAATAGATTCGAAAGAAACTAATTCTTGAGATGGATTGTTGAATTTGATCGCGATTTCCATCTCGTTTAAAGGTTCAAGTGGGCTTTGACTGCTGGAAAGAGATTTCTGTGCCGGAATTTCGGTTTCTGTAAAAGTCTCATTTGGCCAATCTACAAATTCTGCCGTTGATGGAAATATGATTACTGAGTCACTGGTTTCAGTCCACATTGGAAGAGTTGGGTAAGCATTAAAAGAGAATACATAATCTGTCCCATCGAATGAAACAAGTCCAGAAAAAAACCAATCTATTTGAAGCTCATATGTCTCTCCAGCAGTAATCGGCTCTATTAAATCGCATCGCATGAATTGAGTTGAAGATGTCTCATTCACTACTCTCTCCAAAGACATATGCACACCTGCAGGTCCTTTAGCCTGAACCGAAATCAATTCATCCGAATACACTTTGTTGAACCCAAAATCCAAAGATCCCACGGAAGTTGTACCATTATTCACCACTACAAGCGTATCTACGATAGTTGTCATGCCATAATTAGAAACTGTAATCTTTCTGCTGGCTTTGGATATGTAGATCTCTTCTGAACATCTAGAAAACGATAGCATGAAAGATATTGTGAGTAGCGAAATTAATATCAAAGCTGGAATGCGAGGCAAATGTGATCCCTTATGACAAAGTCTCGATACTAATAGCAGGCTTACTCAGAATAGCTTGCTAATATATCTTATTGGAGGCTACATCTTGGCTTAAAGTACGGCATTCCAATCGGGCCTCATTTTATTTTATTAATTCTATCAAGTTGGGAATGGATGGCCTTGATAGTTTCTGGAACATCGTTCTCAGCTACAACCAATATTATTTGGGAATTATGTGGAGCAAATATACCTCTTTTGATGTTGATATGAGGAATTGAACCTATAGCCACAGAGGCAACGCCAGGAGAGACTCTCATCTTATCACCAATTAGTGTGACAATTCCCAGATCATATTCTACACTCATCTCTCTATC
>JAGLGJ010000100.1 GCA_023144075.1 Candidatus Bathyarchaeota archaeon
CCTCACAAAGTCATTCTTACATAAAGAGTTAAACTTGAAAAGATTTTTATATTAACTAGCGTGTGGAACATTCAATCACGGGGATGAAATTGGAACCATCTAAAAAACCTGTCAATCTTCTCATAAAAAAGGTAGACCAAGAAGTCGCTGTTAAGCTAAAGAATCATCTTGAATACAGAGGGAAGATGATAGATTGCGATAGCCACATGAACCTAATTCTCGAGGGAGCGACAGAGTACAGGGATGAAGAACGCACTGCTAATTTTGGAAAAATAATTGTTAGAGGAAATAACGTGCTGTATGTCTGCATAGAACCCCCGATTTGATCTGTGCAACTGGCTTACAGATTTCATAATTTATTAAGAAATTCAGATAGTTAGATTTCTGAGGTTACCTTTCACATATTCAAGTGTATTATCAAGATCTATTTTTAAATCTGATTGTCTTCTGAAGCAGGATATAATATTGCGAATATCTCTACATAGGTTATCATGCGCATTTGGATGATCAATATCTACACTCTGAGGCCAATCAATAATGAGTATCTGACCATCTGGTTTGATCAATATGTTATACTCGCTAAGATCAGAATGTATTAACTTCGCCCTTAGATATGTGCGTCTTACATTTCTCAGTATTTCTTTAGCAATTGATTTTGGATCTTCCATTTCTGCAAACTTGAGTTCAGTACCTGCTATCAGACTCATCACGACTATATGCCTATTGCATTTCACTGCCTTTGGAGTACTGACTCTTGCGGAGGCAAGAGCTCTTAGAGCTGAATATTCTCTCTCCGCCGATAATTTTGATTGGTTTAGCCAAGAGATTTGAGTTTGTTCAGCGACAAATCCTCTTTTCCTTAGAGTCTGTCTAAAGCTTGTTCGCCCTAACCTATGGAATTTCAAAGCAAGTCTTGTTCCCTTTGAGTTAATTGCTTCAAAGATGTCAGATTCTTTTCCAACACCTAACTGCTTCCCAATCGCGTCTATTACATCGGATTTTACTAGGGCTCTTAGAGCCAGAGCGTCAAGACCATATGATGTCAGCTGATAACCTTCATATCCAAGGATTTTTCTAACTGGTTTTGAGAGAAATCTATCTTTTGTTAGATTTCTGATTCTAAATACAACTTCATCTTTTCTGATTTCCGAGAATTTGATTATTTCACCTAAAGGTATAAACTCATGGCGTTTCATCAAGGATTCAGTTACAGAGAGGATTCTAAAATCATCATCCTCTAGAGCTCTAAATTTCTTGAGATTAATCAAGATTATCTTCCAAGAACAAGAAAAAACCATGATTTTTTATGAAAGTAATTCAAAAGTTTAACTTAACTCTAAAGCTCTCTTAAGGGAAGCAGCAATGAAACCAACATAGGGAGGAGATGGCCGATTAGGTCTGGATTTGAATTCTCCATGAAATTGAGTTGCAAAATGGAACTGATTGTCCTTGAGCTCAAGTATTTCCATGCGCAATCCATCTGGACTCTTACCCGAAAATATGAGGCCTGCTTCCTGCAATCTATCTAAATATTCGCCATTTGCTTCGTAGCGGTGTCGATGTCTCTCAACGATCATTTTTTTTCCATATAGGCGATGTGCGATGGTCCCTGATTGCAGGTTAATTTTGTCTGCACCCAGTCTCATCGTAGCGCCTTTATCTTCAATCGCTCTCTGTTCCGGCATAAGATCAACCACCGGATGCTCGGTCCTAGGATTTACTTCTGCAGAATTAGCTTCTACTATACCAATATGTCTCGCAAATTCAACTATTGCCATTTGGAAACCAAAACAGATCCCCAAGAAAGGAATGTTTTGCTTGTGTGCGTAGGATATCGCCATTATCTTACCTTCAGTCCCTCTTGATCCAAAACCACCTGGCACTAATATACCATGATAATTTTCAAGATCACTAATCCTAGAAGGTTTGTTTTCAAAGATCTCGGTTTCAACCCAATCTATATTGATTGAGGCATTATTGATTGCACCGGCATGTCTTAGGGCTTCATTGATGCTGACATAGGAATCGGCAAGCTCCGCATATTTTCCACACATTGCGATTTTGATCTCATATTTTGGATCCGTAAATCCTTCAAGCATATTTCGCCAGTTTTTCCACTCTGGTTTCTTTAATTTTACGTTCATTCTATCAGATAGATAGTCACCCAATCCTTGTTTATCAAGAATTAACGGGACTTCATAGATGCTTTTTATATCGGGTGATGTGAAAACTGCACGTTCCTCAATATTACAAAAAAGAGCAATTTTTCTTCGAGGTTCATCTTTTAGCGGGATTTCACTTCTGACGACTACGGCATCTGGTTGAATCCCAATCCTCCGCAATTCCTGAACGCTATGCTGAGTAGGTTTTGTTTTCTGTTCTCCAACAGCTTCAAGTACAGGCACTAGTGTGACGTGAACATTGATCACATTTCTGGAACCTTCTTCTAATCTCATTTGTCTTGCAGCTTCTAAGAAAGGGAGACTTTCAATGTCACCTACCGTACCACCAATCTCGACGATAGTACAGTCAACTTTACTTTTCTTAGTGATAGATCGGATTTTATTCTTGATTTCGTTGGTGATATGAGGTATTATTTGCACACAAATTCCTAGAAGCTCTCCTTTTCGCTCCTTTCCTATTACCGATAGATAGATCAATCCTGTTGTGATGTTGTGATCTTTTGGAATGTTGATGTCTAAGAACCTTTCATAGGTCCCAAGGTCCATGTCGGTCTCTCCACCATCTTCAGTTACAAAGACTTCACCATGGATATACGGATTCATTGTTCCGGCATCTACATTGAGGTATGGATCAACCTTGATTGCAGTGACACTCATTCCCCGGGATTGCAGTATTTTTCCTAGAGAAGCTGCAGTAACCCCTTTACCAATCCCGGACATTACTCCACCTGTAATGAAGACATATTTCACCACATTCACCGCCACAACTTTACAAACATCTTCATCGTATTTTTATAACATTCTTTGGATTATGCTTAAGAAGTCATATGTGATTTTATTGATCAGATTCTGACTTTTCAGTTTGTACAGGCGACCTTTCTGGGAGCATTGAATATTTCCCATCAGAGGTTCTGTATACCGCGAGTCTACCAACGGTTTCCCATTTTTCGTCTTTTAAACCTCTTATCTGGATAGTAAGCACCTCTGCAGAAGGATCGGATTTTCCTGACCAGACTGCCAAACTTAAAAAATTCCCATCAGGTAATCTCGTAGAAAAACGAGCTTTCGGTTGCCTTCCAGACAATAAATTCACCACTACTTTCATCAAGAGGCGTATATTGCTTATAGAAGATTTGGTCTGGGTTCGACAAAATCAATAATTTACAAATGTTATGCAGAAGAATTAAAGTAATCATCATATCTTTTGATTGTTTGATCATTAACAAGATTCTCAGTGATAGGTGTCATTTGTGGCCAGGTATCATAGCGGAAGAAGACATGAAGAGAAAGTCATGAATAGATATAGAAAGTATCCACGTATTCATAGCTCAAGAAGCTTGAGGATTGACGTCATCATATTTTCGGAGAATGGTACAACAAAACTCGTCGAATGCAAGCGTTGTTCTCAAGATCAAATGTACATCTATCCTGACGATTTTAGAACATTAGCCCATTATTATTATCGACTTATAGAATTAGGACATAAACCCCAAATGATTCTTTCACTATGGTTTCCAAAACGAAGAATAACTAGAGAGGTAATTCTAGATCCTGAATTAGTGGCCAAAAATATGCCTTTGAAATTCGAACTGAAAGGCAATAGACTATATCGTTGCTCCATTGTTAGTTCATCTAAAAAAAAGTATTAGTATGTTTGAACATCGAATCTAAATAAACTAATATCGACAAATTCTATTTCCAACTGTTCTTTCCCAAGTAATAGATCATAATTTTTAAACTGACGACAAGTCTTTTAGAGACAACGATCTCGAAAAGACATTGAGGATTGTTACTATGCCATGCAATGTTGTTGTTGGAGGGTTTTTCGGCGATGAAGGTAAAGGCAAACTGATTGCATATCTAGCGTTAAAAGATAAACCATCTGCAATAGTGAGAGGGGGAGTTGGACCAAACGCAGGGCATACTGTACAATTTGACGGTAAAACCTATTCTCTTAGAATGATCCCTAGTGGATTCACAAATAAAAACAGTAAATTACTGATTGGACCCGGAGTATCTGTTGATCCGAAAGTCTTCTTAAAGGAAATAACTTTAACAGAGACCGAGTCAAGGGTCGGGCTCGACTCACAATGCGGCATCATTGAAGAGAAACATATTCAAGCAGAAATGAGTTCAGCTCATCTATCAAAAAAAGTGGGCTCAACTAAAAGCGGAGTCGGAGCATGCAATGCTGATAGAGTTTTCCGTGTTGCAAAATTAGCAAAAGATATTCCTGAACTTTCACAATATATTGTAGATGTACCCCAAGAAATCAATAATGTCATAGATCAAAATGGAACTATATTAGTGGAAGGAACACAAGGTACTTTTCTATCCTTGTACCATGGCACTTACCCATTTTGCACATCAAAGGATGTTTGTGCAGCAGCCATATGCTCTGACATTGGCATTGGCCCTACTAGAGTCTCAGATATCACCTTAGTCTTCAAAGCATTCGTGACAAGAGTCGGAGAAGGGACTCTTGAGGGACAACTGAACCGTGAA
>JAGLGJ010000101.1 GCA_023144075.1 Candidatus Bathyarchaeota archaeon
TTCATGCCTTTTTCTATCTCTTGCATAGATGTGGCATAGCTCAGACGTATATTATCATCTTTTCCAAAGGCAACACCTGGGATTACCGCTGTATTTTCTTCATTGAGAAGTCTCTCGGCGAACTTCATCGAAGTAAGGCCAGTATTTTTAATCTCTGGAAAGGCATAGAAAGCTCCTTTAGGTATTTTGCAGTCGATACCTTTCATTTCGTTCAATCGAGTAACCATAACCATTCTTCTTTTATCAAATGCTTCGATCATTTTTTTAATAGAGTCTTGAGGACCCTTAAGAGCTTCGAGAGCAGCCATTTGTGCAATGCTTGTAGGATTGCTTGTCATATGATCCTGAAGTCTTTTAATCGATGCTATCACGTCTTTTGGTCCAGCTGTATAACCTATTCTCCATCCAGTCATAGAATATGTTTTAGAAAATGAATTAGAGATAACCGTTTTTTCCATAATTTCATCATTTAATGAGGCAATGCTTAGTTGCTTAATGCCATTGTAAACAAAACACTCATAGACTTCATCGGAAACTATCCAGAGATCGTGCTCTAGCGCAAAATCTGCCAGATACTTTAACTCATTTTCATCAGACACGGTTCCATCAGGATTGGCTGGTGAGTTCAATATCAAAAATTTCGTTTTATTGGTAACCTGCTTTCTCATATTATCAAAGTCGATTTTTTCATTTATTTTTGATACTAATTTTGGGATAGCTCCAGCCAACCTTATCTGTTCAAGATAACTAACCCAATAAGGTGTGTTAAGTAGAACCTCATCTTTCGGGTCAAGCAAGACTTGCATAATATTATAAAGACTGTGTTTTCCACCACAGGATACGATCACCTGTTCTGGCTCATAAGAAATATGATTGAAATTTCGAAGTTTAGCTGCAATAGCTTTTCTTAATGGTTCAATTCCTGCTGTTGGGGTATAGTATGTGAAGTCTTCATTTATGGCTCTGATGGCTGCATCCTTAATATTAGGCGGAGTAGGAAAGTCAGGCTCGCCAGCTCCAAAACTGACAACGTCTTTACCCTCTTGCCTCATCTTCTTAGCAGTTGCTGTAACTCCAAGTGTTAAGCTTGGATTAATTGAGCTAGCTCTTTGCGAGATCATATTTGATATCACATCTATAACTTAATGACTTAAGCTCTCATCTTTCCAATCTATTATTTTTAGTATGCGCTTCTTACTGCTACTAAATCATTATGCTAAAGTAACTTGCGATCAATTTTATAGAAAAATACAGAAAATAAAAACCAAATATTAATTTTAACGTGTTAGTTCGGAATCTTTTAATTGTGGCTGAGCCAACCTGCGCTCCAATTATTGCTGACGCTGAAAGTAGCAGTCCCGTATTTATATCCACATATCCTTGAACCAGTTTGATGCCCCCTCCAATAAATGCTAGTGGTATTATTGCACCCAAAGAAGTTCCTATTGTTATGTACACTGGCGCTCCGAATAGATATATCAAACTAGGTACTAGTATGTAGCCGCCTGCTAAACCGAATAATCCAGTTGATAATCCCATAAATATTCCAAGCACTCCCCAGCCCCATCTAGGTCCAGGAATTGTTTTTGTTTCTTTTGGAGGGCTTTTTTTCGATTTGACAACTTCAAGGATCATATAGATCGCTGGCCATAGGAATGCCAACCCAAGAAAAAACCTTAGTAAAGTAACCTGTGTTGCCAAAAAAGTGAATAGCCAAGAACCTAAGATCACTCCTAAGATTCCGGCACCTCCTATCCAAAGTGTGGCCTTTAGGTTTAAGTTCTGTCGAATAAAATGTCCGTATCCTCCTGAAATAGCTGTAAATATTGTAGAAAACAAGGTAGTACCTATAGCTATTGGGAGTGGGTAACCCATCCAGAAATGGATTATGGGTAATACAATTGTACCACCGCCGACACCAATGAGACTACCAAACAAGGCTGCTGAAAAACCTATGAATAGGAGTAAAATGACATTTAATGCTGTAATGGATGGTATGTCTTTTTCAATAACTGACCCTGTTTGAAAAGACCATATCAACAATACTAGTACCGTAGCAAGTAATACCAGGATTGGTATGTTGTTCCGACGTGAATTAATTATTTTGAACATTAGTATTCAGAAGTTTAGTATTGTATTAAACTTCTCATTTTTTTCCATTCAATTGTTTTTCAAGTTCAGTTATACGTTTTTCGAGTTGCTGAATTTTCTGTACGAATGGATTAGGTAGCTCGCCATGTGCAAGATCTATCTTTGGGATCTTACGACCTTTTCTGGCTATGATAATTCCAGGAACTCCGACTACAGTACTTTCTTTAGGGACATTTTTGGTAACGACAGAATTGGCGCCAATTTTTACTTTATCTCCAATGTTAATCGGTCCGAGAACTTTTGCGCCTGCTCCAATAACTACATCATTTCCTATCGTTGGATGTCTTTTGCCACCACGTGTTATGCCTGTACCTCCTAGTGTCGCACCTTGATACATTGTCACGTTATTTCCAATCTTTGATGTTTCACCTATTACTACGCCTGTGCCATGATCAATGAAGAATTCTTTACCGATGTTGGCGCCTGGATGAATGTCTACTCCTGTAATCTGTCGACTAGTGAGACTTAGATATCTTGGAATGTAGGGAAGTTTCAATTTCCAAAAAAAGTGTGCTATTCTATGCAGAAGCATAGCTTGTATTCCAGGATAGTATAGAACTTCCATTACCGAACCGGCGGCTGGATCTTTTTTGAAGGCTGCGGCAACATCGCTTCCAAAGTTATCT
Organism: Candidatus Bathyarchaeota archaeon; assembly: GCA_023144075.1. GTDB lineage: Archaea > Thermoproteota > Bathyarchaeia > 40CM-2-53-6 > RBG-13-38-9 > RBG-13-38-9. Next base: position 2,778 of record JAGLGJ010000101.1, read on the forward strand.
AAGATGATAGCTAATTCTTTTCTAAGTTTTTCAGCATCTATTAACTGATCGCCTAGTTGAATACCTTCAAGGCATCTGATGCATGTTGTCCCATCTTCAGAAAACTGACCACATTTAAGACACAATAGTTGTTTAGGTTTATTGCCTTCACTAGGTATCATTTTCCCTTTCAAATTCTTTACCCTTTAGATTTCCATTTCTCATTTTTCTAATATGAAATAACAATCATGTAAGATTGTCGAGACTTATATCAGATAATTAATGATGGTCTGATTAAATCTAACTCGTCGAATTGATCTTATTGATGAATTTCAGCATTTTCAATGATTTCTAATATTTTAAATCCATCCTGAATTGAAGGAGAGGGTTTTGTCTCATTAATAATGCATTCTGTGAAATATGTGAGTTCACGTTCAAGTGGCATATGCCATTTTATTGAGACTTCTTTATCGTTCATATAGAGTCTCCATCGATTATTCTCAAAATATGTGAATATCCTATCGTGGGGATATGTTAGCACCCATCTTCTGATTTTTGGACCAAGACAGTCCGAGATTACGATCGCTTTAATATTACCAAATTTTATCTCAACTTGGCTAAGGAAAAAATCGTCTTTAGACCTAATTGTTACACCATCTGGCTCTCCAAAATACCATCTTAATAGATCTAGATCATGGATAGCTAGATCTTTTAAGACGCCAGTCTGTTTGGTAACTAGTGTCGGTGATCCTGATCTCTGGCAGAAAATTTTTGCGTGGTCGTCTAATTTTTGAATTATTGAATGAAGCTTACCAAATATGGGATTAAATCTTTCTATGAAACCCACCATAGTTAATTGGTTTTGGTGCTTTGCAACATTTAACAATTTATTGGCTTCTTGTAGATTGATTGCCATTGGTTTTTCTATTAGTAAATTTTTAGATGATTCTAATGCGGCAATTGCAACAGAAACAAGATTATTCGCTGGTACAACTATGTCGATTGCATCAGCTTTGCTAATAAGTTGATTAAGCGAGTTGGTGAACAATTTTCCCTTATGAGCAGGATCATAAATTCCAACTAGGTTAGCTGTAGGAATTCTTTTCCAGCTTTCATAATGTCTCTTTCCCCAGCTTCCAAATCCTACAAGCCCAATTTTGATCTTTTTCAAATATTATACATCTCTTTCTCAGATGGTCTTACAGAATTCAAAGACTCGTTCGGCTAGAATATTGTCATCAATTCCCAGCCTGAGAGTGTCTTTTTCTAAAACTCTAAAACTGCACAATGCTATCAAAGTTCCTTTCAAATTAACAAGATAATTGTCTTTCTCAGACTTATCTCTGAGACAAATTACTTTTCCGACTTTTTCTTCTTTCAACAATGAATAAGAAAAGCCTTCAAAGACTGTTACATCGACATTTTTTGCCCAAATGTTAAAGTCATTAAAATTCAAATCTCCACCGTTTCTTATCATTATGGCCTTCTCAAGATTTGAGACAGTTGAAACGATTTCGGCTCCAGCTTTCCAGTGTCTCCACGTATCAGTGCCTTTTTTATCTACACTAAAATCTGATTGGCTCACGTGTTTTACAGTCATTGAAGTTAATTTTCTCTTTTTAAGAGCTTGCACTATTACTTCTACAGCTACAGTCTTACCTGAAGATTTTCCACCTATCACGGCAACAGATGGAACGATTGGATTAAACATTCGTTATTTCCTCGAACTGAGTCACCTAATGAAAGCCAATATAATAAAATATTAAAAATGAAATTTCTTGTTTACGTAAATTCCTCGAAATTGGTACAAATGGTGGGGCCGAAGGGACTATCATGGCGTGTTAAGCCATTTTGAACCCTCGACTTCCGCC
>JAGLGJ010000102.1 GCA_023144075.1 Candidatus Bathyarchaeota archaeon
CTGCAGCCAGATTCTTTCTATATTATATTGCACTGATTCTAAGCCTCTCTGTAATGGAGATAGATGTTTTCATTCTTCAAATCGTCGCGATAGCTATAGCGATCACAGCTGCTATAGGAGTAGGTGGAGCAGTCGCAATTGCCTTTGGATTCGGCCTTAGAGAATATGTGGCAAAAAACGCCCATTTATGGTTCGATCCAGAAGCACATGCCAAAAGGAGAGCAAGAAGAAAACAAGTCTAAACGATAGCAGAGATGGAGTAAATAGGATTGATTGAAAATCCCATTCTGCTAGTCACACAATTTTTAATTCTCTTTATCTCACTAGCAGTACTAGTCAAATCAAGTGACATAGTATCAGACTCTGCCTCGAACATAGCTCAAATAACCGGAATAGGACAATTAGCCATCGGCTTCCTAATGCTTTCCATAATAACATCATTACCTGAATTAGCTGTCGCTATTTTTTCCGTGCAATCTGGAGATACCGGAATAGCTGTAGGAACATTATTTGGATCAAATATCGCCAATATTGGATTGGTCCTCGGTATTACCGCAGTAGTTTCCACTTCAACAATGCTAATCTCTCAAGAATCATTGAAAAAACTCACGTTAATGATGTTCGCTCCAACTTTGATACCAATAATGATATTACTCTCACCAGAAGCCGGAAGAATAGCCGGAGTAATTCTACTAGGAATCTTTGCTCTATTCTGCCTATACATAGTAAGATCTAAAACCACTACTGGCGTTCCAAAAAAGAAAATAATCCAGAGCAGAAAAATCGCAAAAGATCTTGGAATAATGATCGCCTGTCTGGTGGCAATCATAATAAGCGCCAATTATGTAGTGAATTCCGCCATCAACATCGCAACAACTTTTAGAATTGACAAACTAGTAATAGGCGCCACAATAATAGCCGTAGGAACTTCTCTACCAGAACTATCTGTGACATTAGCAGCAGCCAGAAAAAAACACATGGACCTAGCTTTAGGAAATATCTTGGGTTCATGTTTTACAAATTTAACCCTAATACTGGGTTTCAGTCTTGTAGCTTCAGCCTATCCAGTTAATATGGCAATTTTCTTTCAACTGATAATTATTTTATCAGTAATTAATCTTGCACTTTGGAGAATGCTTGCAGATGGCCGGATAAGCTTCCTAGATGGATTTGTTTTGATATTTCTCTATTTGATATTTTTAGGTTCTACAATAGGTGTCCAATTGTTCATATTAACTCCGGAACATATTTCCTATATTCTTGCTGCTTCGGCAGGGATCTCGGCTCAAATTGTTGGAGCTTCTGTAATTGTGATAGTAGCAATCATTTTAGGATTTTATCTCACAAGAGATCTTCCGATCAAAAATATCACTCAAAAAAAGATTAGCCAGCACTAGGCCAAAACATTAAGAAAACTAAACTTTGGCCACGCGGGCGCGCTTTACATCAACTATTTCGATATCGAATGTGATAGTATGTCCAGCTAAAGGATGATTCAGGTCAACCACGATGTAGTCTTTTTTCACATCTTGAACAAGAGCTCTTCGCTTATTGCCATCTTCAAACTGTATTTCAACAGTCGCATTTTTACGGAGCTTCTTGGATGCTTTTTTGAATATCTCTTTATCGACCTTCTGAATCAGTTTCTTATCTTTTTTTCCAAATCCCTTATTTGGCGGCACTTTCACTTTCTTTTTATCGCCTTTCTCTAATCCAATTATCCCCTTCTCCAATCCGGGCAAGAGATCCTGTGACCCAATTTTTGTTTTGACAGGTTTTTTGCGTCGTGTCGATTCCACGATCTTTCCATTCTCGAGTTTTGCAGTAAAATGAAACTTCACTGTGTCTCCTGTCTTGATTGGCATTTGTCATCATCCTTTTCGAGGCACTTTGATGCCATTACTAATAAGCTTTAGCTGAAACATAACATTACATTCTGAAAGATTAACTGATATCTTAGCAGTTACACTTTTGAAAACGTTGATAATGCTCTAATACTAGTATTGCATATTCGAATTTTCAAATCAGGATCTTATGTTTTCCTAGCAAACACGCAATATGCACGTAGCTAGTTGGCTAATACATGTGAGAAAGTAACTATTATATATAACGTTGTTAAGTCATCATAAAGAATTTCGAATATTCTCGCTAGTACACACACTGGAGGTGAGAAAATTATCTGAAAAGAAAAAAAAACTTCTCGTAGTCTGTTCTAAAGGAACGATTGATAACGCTTTACCCCCCTTCTTTTTGGCCACAACCGCCGCTTCCATGAATTGGGAAACCCACCTGTACTTCACATTCTGGGGAATGGACATCATAACTAAGAAGAAATCAGAAAATCTAAAGTTGTCCCCAGTAGGAAATCCTTCATTACCTATGCCTAACATAATCGGAATGCTTCCCGGAATGACTGCCATGGCCACCAAGATGATCAAGAGTAAGATGAAGAAAACCAACATGCCATCTCTCGAAGAAATGATCAAGACGGCAAAAGACTTAGGAGTCAAATTCCACGCCTGCACTCCAACAATGCAACTCACAGGCGTAACAAAGGATGATCTGATTCCTGAAGTTGATGACATAATAGGGGTAGCAACATTCTTAGAACTCGCACAAGACGCAGACGTAACACTATTCATCTAGAACATGTGAGGCAAATACACAAGTCCAGAGAAACTTGACCTCCACCAACTCGCTCCGTGCCTAATGGTATAAAGAGATCCATTAAGCCTGGAGTGAGTGCGCGCTAACATAGCCAACTACAAAAGTGTTGAATGCACACACTTACCTTCCCCATTTAAGACAAGAAGCCCATCATATTATCCTCGATAACATCAACTATCTTATCTTTCCTTGAGACCCCCTCAACAACAGGAGCCACAGTCTAAGTCTCTCCGGCCGTGTGAATTAAGGGGTTCTACGTCTAAACCTGTACCTACCAGATCTCCAACCTTTATTTTCAGTTTTCTTTGATTTAACTCGACTATTTATGAGTCGAAGGTATATTTCGTCAGCAATTTCTTTATCCACTGCTACCTGCGAAAGTCCTAATTGAAAAACATACGTTGGAAATGTCTGAATCATTTTAATACGCGTTCCTGGAAGTATTCCCATTGATATCATTCTTTGAAGTTTTTTTGAATTCTTCGTCTGAAGGTAGGCTACATCGCCTTCCTGTCCAGCAATCACATCTGATAATTTTGAAATGATTCTAGGTGTCTGATGAATTTCCTCAAGACAACATTTGCCTTGGGGTATAGGTCTACCGTGTGGACAAAGACGTGGATGTCCTAAGAGTACGCAAATATTCTCATCTACACCTCTCCGTAGTCCATGCTCAAATTTACATGCTGCTTCCTCCAAGAAGTCTTTTGACGCATCGATTATATCGGTTAATAATCTTTCAGCAAGGCGATGTCTTCTGATTACTTTAGCAGCCTCGTTTAGTCCTGTTGTTGTCAATTCGAGTTTATCCGCTATAAAATTGATCAGTTTAAGACTCTGTAACTCTTTGAGTCCAGCATCATTCTCTGTCAAGTCAAACTTTTTTAAGGTGCAGATTTTTTTATTTTCTTTGCCAGTTATCCACAATCTCTCAAGTATCTCTTCGGATTCATCACTTAGATTTGTCAACTTGTACTTCTCCTTAGTTTTTTAAGAAACCTCAATAATCTTGATTCAGCCACAATCTCGAAACCACAGTTGGGACATTTGATAAAATTGCAAGAACCTGACATAATTGTAGGACAATTCTTACAGCCTGCTATCGCTTCATTTTGATCGAATTCATATCCACACAAAGGACATTTCAAATTGCAATACCTGCCAAATTCAACAAGCTATTTAGTAAAAACCCAACCAAGAAAGCGAATGGGAAAATGAATAAAGCCATTGCAACTGCAGTTTTTATGCCTCTCTCTTTAATATTTATTGAGAGTTGCGCGATACATGGAAGAAAGAGCGTCAAGGTAACAGCGGCTACCAACATAGAATTCCCAGAGAGAAGACCGCTCCTATGGAGATCGAATAGACCAGCAGCACCATAATCTCTCCTAAAAAATCCAAATAAGAACGTTACAGATGCCTCTGCAGGCAAACCTATCCATTGGACGGGATAACTAAGCAACATTACCGCTAGATCAAAAGCGCCTGAGATCTGACCTATCCATATTACTACGCTAGCAAGAATAAAAATCGGGAAGATCTCGATGAAGTACCATTCCATTCTAGTGTAGGTTTTTACCAGCACATTTTTCAGTTTAGGAATTCGGATTGGCGGTAATTCTATGAAGAAACTTGGAGGTTCCCCTGTTACAACTTTTGAGGTTAGAAATCCTATTAGTAAAAAAACTAGGATGATAGTGGTCGCCCAGATCAATAGAGCAATTGGATTTCCTGAAAGTATTGCAAATATGACTCCAAGTTGTGCTGAGCAAGGTATTGCAAGAGCTAGAAGCAAAGTCGCGATTATACGTTCTTTATTAGTTTCTAATGTTCGAGTTACAATCGTAGCCATAGTATCGCATCCAAATCCAAGCGTCATAGGGATAACAGCTCTACCACTTAACCCAATTTTTTTAAACGCTCTCTCCATCAACAATGCCAGTCGAGG
>JAGLGJ010000103.1 GCA_023144075.1 Candidatus Bathyarchaeota archaeon
GGTAAAAATTGGTGAATCACAAACAGACCATAACGGTACAACCGAATTAAATTGGAAGATCCCTCATGATCTACAAGGGTACATTTCTATAAGAGCCATTTTCCAAGGAGATACGGAATTTGCTGAATCCCTGAGTAAAAATCTAATCCTTCAGGTTACTCTAACATCTGATCCAAAGAATGAGACTCTCATCACCATATTTTCGATCTTTACTCTAGGATTAGTAGGGATAATCTATCTGTCTTACAGATTAGGTCGAATCAAGTTCTTGAGTATTTTATTGCCGATAATTTGCTCAATCAGTTTTGTATTTAGTTTACCCATATTAGCTAATGCCTTCGAAATTCAAACATATGTTGCTTATGAGCCTACTACAGTTTCATTACAAATATTCGATACACAAATTGATCGAATAATTTGGTTTTTATCTAGCATTAGTATGGCCATCTCCTGGATTGTACTATATACAAGAAAGTTATTAGAAAGAAAAATAATCACAATCCCAATTCTCTCAATGATCTTTTCGATAGTTCTTCTATTATTAGGAATAGATCACGTTGGATCATTTTTTGCTTTTCTTTCACCGATATTAGTAGCATTTACTCCATTACTAATTCACAATAAACGTGAATTACCTAATTCAATAAATTCTGTAATCATGTTTTTGATTTCATTTCTTTCTATAATACTTCTAATCGAGATCGGTTCTGCTCTTGGTTGGGTTTATAACTCACTGGATCCGCATGTTCCTTTCGATGGAGATCCTAGATGGATTTTACCTTCACTTGAAGCTAATTTGACCGGAATTTTGTATCCTTTTGCCTTGCCTGCTCTTGTTGTTCTTGTGTTTTCGTGGGCATGGATTCCTGCATTAGATAAATTCTACAGATCATTCATCAAACAGCATATCGAGAACACAATGATAAAAACGAAAGATTATCTTAACTCACAAAAACAAGAGAACAGAATCTCAAGAGGTAATCACTACAAATACTTGACGTTATTTATCATTCCAGCAATAATTTTGACATCCTTCTTTATTGTATACTATCCTTATTTCTATACTCCTAGACTGATTGGTGTTGATACACCTTGGTACTACGAAAATCTTCTCACCATCTCAAGCTCGGAGGGAATACAACATGTGATATCCGATTATGGCGCGGTGACAAGAATGCCGTATCTACTAATACTCTATGCCCTAATGACTGTCTTTTCTCTCCCACCTATGATAGTTGTCAAAATAGGTCCAGTAATACCTGCCGCTTTAATGGGCATCTCTTCATTTTATCTTACCCGAACGCTTACACGCAATGATTTCATAGCTACAATCTCAGCATTTCTAGGATTATTTTCAATAGCTACGACCGTGGGCATTTTTACTGGAGTTTATGCGAACTGGCTTGCTCTAGGTTTGGTTTTGATTTTTTGGACTTTATTGCTGAAAGTCTGGCAAAATCCTTCACGAAGACTCATTTTGATTACGGCCATAACGAGTTTCCTGATCTTAATTACTCACCCTTGGACATGGGCCATTATTCTAGCAAGCCTCGCAACATATCTAATTTTTAATCTAATCTTCCACCGTTCAGACAATAGTAAAATCCCCCAAAAGATTACTGCTAACAAATCTACTCTAATTATTTTAGGCATAAATTTCGTATTGTTGTTAATTCTTCTGGCAGTTTTCTTTAGTGGAGAATTCATTCGACTCTCAACTGAAGTACTTGCTGCCATGAATACAAAGTATCTAACACAATTTCTAGGAGTTATTACATATTCTCTACGGTTTTATGTGGGTGGATTTTTAGCCAACACAATCATCATAACATTATGCATACTTGGTCTTCTTACAATCAAGAATTTAAAAAGGCAATTCTATACATTGTTCATCTCTTTGCTTGTAGTAGCTTTTATTCCTATGTTACTCCTGGATTCTTGGTGGCAGTGGAGGTTACTCTATATGATTCCATATCATATACCGGTGGCACTTTTCATGTTCTATGCATTAGAGATATCTAAAAAATCGGGAATAAGATATGCCGTCATCTCGTCGATTTTATTTTCTCTGATAGTTGTATTATCTTCATTCAACTACGCCTTAAGATGTCTGAATTATATACCCGGTTAATCATCTTCTAGATAATTAGAGGGATCCTAAGTCAAGGATAACCTAATTAGATCAAATCTTTTAAAAGAAAACAATATCTTTTGAAAGAATATCTTGGAATATCACTTGAATAAACCCTAAGATATGACTTCGGTGCTGTTGTTGAAAGTAGTTTGCATCATTCCCGCAAATAATGAAGAGTCAACAATTAGTTCAGTCATTAGAAATGCAAAGACTATCTGCAATCTCGTTATCGTTGTTGATGATGGCAGTACCGATAGAACTGTTGAAGAGGCAACCAAAGCCCAAGCAAAAGTCGTTAGTCACATTATCCGATTAGGTGTTGGCGCAGCTCTTTCAACTGGGTTACGAACAGCCTCGAATCATGGTGCCGAAATAATAGTTACTCTGGATGCTGATGAGCAGCATGATCCAAAAGAAATTCCTAACGTAATCGCACCTATAGTTGAAGGAAAGGCAGACTTGGTCATCGGATCCCGGATATTAGAAATAAATTCAGAAATGCCATTTCAAAAGTTAGTTGCAAATATAATTTTATCAAAACTGACTTCATTTGCTTCTGGAATTGAAATTAAAGATTCACAATCTGGATTTAGAGGTATGTCCCGGCAGGTTGCAGAGAGCATAAAATATGATTCAACCGATTATCAGTGGGCCTCTGAAATGATAATTTTACTGTCCAAACGTGGAATCAGAATAATCGATGTACCAATCAAAACCGTTTATTTTAAATCACGTAAACGGGGAGCAGGCTTTCGAGACGCAATAAAGATACTTTATAACATCCTGCATCCTAAGTAGCGACAAATAAGTGGCGATTTCACATATGATTGAACCCTACGGATTAATAGTCATATTACTCGGACTCATAATGGTAGCATATACTTTCAAGGGATTTTACCGAAAAAGAATTGGAACAATTCCTTTCATAATATGGACAATCATTTGGATCGCCTTAATTTCTACAGGCATATATCCACAGCTTTATCTTGGACTTGCATCGAGCTTAGGTATGGCCGCACCAATCCAGTTTGTGACAACTTTTTCCATCATAATATTATTCGCAATAGTCTATCAAATCTTCAGAACAGTTGGGGATATCAATAGAAAAATTACTAAAATAGTCCAGCATATAGCTCTGAAAAAACCTGAGGATGAGATAGATCAATGAACTTTTGACATATGTTGGAGGACCATAATTTTTGAAAACAACAATAGTGAAACTTGAAGATTCCGTTGGCAAAGTATTGTTTCACGATGTCACTAGAATAACTAAAGCCGGCAAATTCAAAGGTACACTATTTAAAAGAGGGCATTTGATTCAGAAAAAAGATCTTCCTAAACTTCGTAAGATAGGCAGAGAACATATTTACGTGTTAGAACTTGGACCTGATGAACTTCAAGAAGAAGATGGCGCAGCTAAACTTGCCTCTTTGATTACCGGTGCAAATCTAAGAAAATCAAAGCCAATCGAGGGTAACGTAGCCATTATTTCAGATACTGATGGGATACTTAAAATCGATGTTGATCGTCTGGAGCAAATTAATGAAATTGATGGTTTGGGCATAGCAACTCAACACAAAGATCGATTAATTAATTCTGACGAAAAAGTTGCAGTCGCAAAAGTATTTCCTCTGACAATAAAGAAAGAACAAATCAATCGTGCAACTCAAATCTGCGAAAATGATGGACCAATTATTAACGTAATCCCGCTTAAAAAAATGGATATTGGGCTTATAATAACGGGTAATGAAGTTTACCATGGTTTGATCAAAGACGAATTTGGTCCAGTAATGAAAAAGAAAATCAAAAAACTTGGTTCTAACGTTACAAAAATCGTTTTTGCACCTGATGATCCAAAACAGATTGTAGACGAAATTTTAAAATTACAAAATGAAGGAGTTGATCTAATAATTGCTACTGGAGGAATGGCGGTAGATCCTGACGATGTGACATTAAGAAGCGCCTTGGAGGCGAAAGCTAAGATAGTAAAATATGGTGCGCCAGTACAACCAGGGTTCATGTTTATGATCTCATATCTCAATGATACTCCATTACTAGGTATTCCAGCATGCGCAATGTTTTATGACACAACAATTCTTGATTTAGTACTCCCAAGAATCCTGGCTGGAGAAAAATTAACTCGCAAAAACATAATTTCCTTAGCTCATGGAGGACTCTGCCTGAAATGTAAGAAATGCACTTTCCCCGTCTGTCCATTCGGTAGAGGGTAAACTATCTTGAAAAAAGAAGCGATCGTACTCATTAAAGGAGCAGGCGATGTTGCGACCGGTGTGGCTCATACACTAGTTAAGAACGGATACCATGTCGTTATGACCGAAATTCCAAATCCAACAACTGAGAGAAGAGCTGTAGCATTTTCATATACGGCTTCTGAAAATGCTACAGCTCTTCTCTCA
>JAGLGJ010000104.1 GCA_023144075.1 Candidatus Bathyarchaeota archaeon
ACAGGACAACTATTCCAAGCCGTAAAAAAACAAGTCGAACGAACACAAATGCTTGTGAAAGACACTCAAATCTGCAAGAATAAATTTAATGTTACAAATGAATCCGAAATCCTGTTTATTCCAATCATCATAACTTTGGGTAACCCGAAAAATAGAATGATTAAGAGAGTTCCTATAGTTCCTGTTCTAGCATTAAGGAGTTTTCTTGGGGAATTTGATCTTCATCTTAAGAGCTTGACAATTTTCAAATTAATTCCAAAAAAATCTAGCGAATTAGGATTGGATTGTTTTGAGAATTAAGCTTGAGGATCTTAATAGTTTAGATTTAGATTTGACGTTTTCCTGTGGTCAGGTATTCAGATGGCGTAAATTAGAAAATTCTTGGATCGGCATGGTTGATGATGTACTACTTAAGTTACAACTCGAGAATAATTATCTGAATATACAATCATCAAAGCCAATTCATGAATCCAGAGTTAGAGAATTTTTTAGATTTAATGATCGCTTGGACATAATCATTAAGAAACTAAATCGTAATAAAGAATTCAAGACAATCTCTTCGTCAATAAAGGGGTTACGACTTCTAAGGCAGGATCCATGGGAATGTCTAATTTCCTATATTTGTTCGAGAAACTGTAAAATTATGATGATAAACAGAATGCTCTGTGATCTATCGAAAAATTTCGGTGAAAAAGTGACTTGGGGCAATCAAACGGATTATTGCTTTCCATCACCCAAAATAATCTCAAAATCTAAATTAAATGAATTATCCCGATGTAGGTTTAGATTCGGTAAGACTCAGGCCAATGAAGTAAGGGAAATTGCCAAAATTGTTTGTTCAAAAGAATTGGATTTTGAAAAAGTAAAGAAAATGTCATACCCGGAAGCAAAGGTCAAGTTAATGTCTATTGGTCATGGAATTGGTAACAAAGTTGCTGATTGTGTCTTGCTTTTCTCATTAGATAAACTGGAATCGTTTCCAGTTGATGTCTGGATTGCTAGAGCACTTGTCGAACTCTATAGTCAAAAGTTTAATTCAAAACTAATCGATAAGATCAAAAGAAAACAAAATTTGTCTCCCAAAGAATACACGTTACTTAGCGATTTCGGTCGACAACACTTTGGCAAGTATGCAGGTTATGCTCAAGAGTATATATACCACTGGAAACGGCTGCGCGATGGTGCATGTTGATGGCTTTAATGTATCATAATGCCCAAATTCACTTAACATACGCTAAGTTAATCGAATATCGTCGGGTTTATTATCTAGAGATTTATGCTTGGAAAACGCATTTATTAATTAAGTAATTAGTCTATAACAAGGAAAACCATCTGGATGGATGTTCATATGTATCTTATTGGTGAAGCATTGGTTGGTAAGGAACCTGAGACCGCTCATGTTGATCTTGTGATCGGAACAAAGGATGGACCAGTAGGTCAAGCTTTTGCAAATAATATAGGCAACTATTCCGCAGGGCACACTCCACTATTAGCAGTAGTGAGACCAAATCTAGCAACAAAACCATACACTCTTGTTATTCCAAAAGTAACTGTCCAAGACATCTCTGATGCTGGTAAAATTTTTGGTCCGGCTCAAGCAGGAGTAGGCAAGGCTGTTGTAGATGCTGTTGAGGAAGGTGTGATACCCAAAGACGTTCTTGATGATTGGGTTATTCTATGCAGTGTATTTGTACATCCAGATGCTAAAGATTATCGAAAGATCTATCAATACAATTACGGTGCAACTAAACTAGCGATAAAGAGGGCTTTAACCAAATATCCAAGTTTAGAAAAGATAATGTTTGATAAAGACAGAGCAACACATCCAATTATGGGATTCAGAATACCACGACTTTGGATGCCTCCCTACCTGCAGATTGCTCTTGATATACCCGACCTCGAACGCACAAAGAGGATAATCACTGAGGTTCCAAAGAGTGACAGGGTAATATTTGAAGCGGGGACTCCTCTAATCAAAAAATATGGTGCGAGTGTCATCCAAGAGCTTAGAGATATCGCAAAGAATGTCTTCATAGTTGCCGACCTTAAAACTTTAGATGTAGGTCAGGTCGAAGTTGATCTAGCTTTTGATGAAACTGCTGATGCCGTCGTAGCTTCTGGACTTGCTTCATTACAAACTCTTGATAAATTCATATATGAAGCAAAAAGACTTGGAATCTATGCTTATGTCGATATGATGGATGTTTCCTCGCCGGTAAAAGTTCTAGAATCATTGAAAGAACTTCCTGACGTTATAATTCTTCATAGAGGAATAGATGCGGAACGGGGATCAAAGACTAGATGGGATCTGATCAAGGAGATCAAAACCAAATTCAAAGATGCTAAACTTCTTGTAGCGGTCGCAGGAGGAATAGAGCCAAGCAATGTCACGAACGCCCTTAAAGCAGGAGCAGATATCTTGATAGTAGGTAGATACATAACGCAGTCAAAAGATATCGAACATTCAGCTGAAGAATTCCTGACACAGATAGGTCTTGACATGGATCTCTTCCGAATTCACACAGAATAACACCAAATTTGAGTATCGAAGAAATACCTCTGGAACTAGCGTGAGCTATGAAATAGTTCGAGCTAGTAAGTATGTCAAGCGCGCGCCAAAAAAGGAAAGCTTGAAGATGTAATTCATGAAGAATTTTACTGAAGATAACAATATAATCACAGGCAACTTCTGGTATGTGGATTGAATTATGAAATATTCCTTGATTGTTGATACCTATGAAAAAATTGAGGCAACCACCAAACGTCTTGAGATGCGAGATCTCCTGGCAAATTTATTCAAGAAAACACCTAAAAGTATCATATCCGAGGTGACTTACCTCACACAAGGAAAAATCTATCCTGACTACATGGGAATAGAGATTGGTCTGGCAGAGAAATTAATAGTTAGAGGTTTGTCGTTTTCTTCTGGTAAAACTGAGAAAACTGTTGATACTGCTTTTAGAAAAAAAGGAGATCTAGGTGAGGTTGCTGCTACGTTACTTGGAAAGAAAGCCCAACAGACCTTGATGAGTAGAAAGCTTAGTGTCAGAGATGTCTATAAAATATTCGATAAAATAGCAAAGTCAACAGGTTCAGGATCTATTGATGTCAAGCTAAGATTCTTGTCAAGTTTAATGAATGATGCCTCTCCGAGAGAGGCTAAATATATTATCAGAATGGCGTTGGGCAAATTGAGATTGGGAGTCGCCGACATGACTATACTCGAAGCCCTTGCTAGTGCATTTACTGGCAATGTGAATAACAAAGATCGATTAGAGCGTGCATATAGCCTATCTTCTGATCTTGGTCTTATCGCAAAGATAGTCGCAACATCAGGAATGGAAGGAATAAAAAAAATAAAAGTTGAGATTGGTCGACCGATTCGCCCTATGCTTGCAGAACGTCTATCTGATCCAACTGAAATTCTTGAAAAATTAAGTGGTAAAGCGGCAGTGGAATACAAATACGATGGGCTGAGAATGCAAGTTCATATTTCACCGAAATCCTCATCAATATTTTCAAGAAGATTGGAAAACATTACTGAACAATTTCCAGATGTGATCAAATATGTAAAGAAATCCATGAAACCGAACGAAGCTATTTTTGAAGGTGAATGCGTTGCAATAGACCCCATCACTGCAGATCTATTGCCATTTCAAATGATCAGTCAGAGAAGAGGTCGAAAGCATGACCTTCAAGATATGATGGAGCAAATACCCGTTAAGGTATTTTTGTTTGATATTCTTTACAGTAATGGTATTGAATATGCCAGAATGCCATATCAAAAGAGAAGAACGATTCTAACAGAAGCAATCAAACCAAATGATTGGATTTCTCTATCTGAACAAATAATCACTACAAACACTACGGAAATTGAGAAATTCATGAACCAAGCTGTCTCCGATGGATGTGAAGGTCTAATTCTGAAATCTATTGATCCCAATTCCACATACCGTGCAGGCGCAAGAGGTTGGGTCTGGATAAAATACAAAAGAGCATACAAATCTGAAATGGCTGACACAGTGGATCTTGTTGTTGTGGGCGGTTTTTATGGTCGAGGAAAAAGAGGTGGAAGTTATGGAGCGTTACTTCTAGCAGTTTATGATAAAGATAATGGAAAGTTTCAGACCTTATGTAAATGTGGTTCTGGATTTACTGATAATGACCTGAAAGGATTTCCAAGTAAACTCGGGTCTTCAAAATTACGACAACGATCCTCGCAAGTTGATTCTAAGATATCTGCTGATGTATGGTTCAACCCTTACCTTGTTCTCGAAGTAACTGGTGACGAAATCACTCTTAGTCCAGTTCATACGGCATGTGAAAATGAATTGAGGAAGAATAGTGGGCTCGCAATTAGATTTCCCAGATTTACAGGTCGTTATAGGTTGGACAAATCTCCGGAAGATGCTAGCACAACCAAAGAGATCTTGGGGATGTATAGAAACCAGCTTAAGAAAATAGCGATTTAATATGTTAGCATCTTATGAGTTTAAACTCATAATTATGAAATAAGTAAAAAGAGAATAACTCAT
>JAGLGJ010000105.1 GCA_023144075.1 Candidatus Bathyarchaeota archaeon
AATGGAAATGAAGTATCCTCCACAAGATCTTTGGGTAGGTATACGAAGTATTTTCCATCTTTTCTTCTGAATATGCTGCCTACGCCTTGATTCCCCATTTTGTATCACTTTGATTTCATGAACAAAACAAGCGTCTATATAAATAATAATGATTATTCAATTCTTTAAAAGTTCCAATTGAGATTCTCAATTATTTCGTATATGTGTTTGAGCCTTTGATGCGTCTGATGAATAAAAAAAATCGAGGAGACCAGTATGGAAAATGTAACGGTAATCATTGAATCAGATATTCTGCCTACTGAAGACGAATTTAAGGTAGAGCGTGCTGTACGTAACATATTCCCGTTGATTGAGATTCGTCTTGAGGAAAATAAAGGAAGGAGAATCAAAGGTCAAGCCCAAGGACTGAAAGTATTATCTGAATTCCGTAGTTTATTGAAAAGAAATAAAATCAGGGCTGCAGCAAGATCTATAATGCTGACGTCTATATCCGCTTCAAATATAACAGTGGCCTTGAATAAACAGGCAGCATATGCTGGACACGTTTCCTTTACAGCGGATCCGAATGAATCGCCTTTGGGTCCTATAATTCTGATCATTCAATCACCAAAACTTCAAAAAGTAATAGATTGGCTTGTGCAACCAAAAAGACAAGAAAATTAAATGATTACAGTTTCATGTATGCTATGGATTCTTAATAGGTAGCTTCATCAGATCATGTGCTAGGCTAGTTTCTCGGAAGATCTTTCTTGCTTCCTCAAGAAAATGGCTCGCATCCTCATACATTGCACTGATGTGAAACAATACGAGATTTTGCGCTTGCGCTTTTTTTGCCACGTTTGCTGCTTCTTGCGCGGTGGAATGGCCACATTCTTTTGCTTTATCGCTTTTAGAATTATCAAAAGTAGAGTCATGGATTAAGAAAGTCGCATTTTTGGCAAGCTCTAGAGCTGAATCGCATGGTCTCGTGTCAGTGATGTAAGTAATCTTATTTCCACTTCTCGGCTGACCAAGGACATCTTTTGGACCAAATTCTTTGTCGTCAATTATTATTGTCCCGCTCGCTTGCAGTTTTTTCCATAAAGGTCCTTCCGGGATTTGCAAAGTTCTAGCTTTTTCTGGATCAAATCTGCCTGGTTTTTCTTTTTCGATCAGAGTGAATCCAAGACATTCAATTCCATGTTCAAGGTTGTCTGCAATAACTGTGTACTCAGGAGCATCCAATATTTTACCTGGATTTATCGAATGAACTTCTAGTTCGAACCTTTGATTGAATTTTACTGTGTTATTTACTGCTTCAATGAATTCTGCTATTCCATCTGGACCAAAAATCTCGAGTTTTTGTTGTCTTCCGAGGAAAGACATTGATTGAAATAGTCCTGGTAATCCTAGAACATGATCTCCGTGCATATGACTAATGAATATTCTCATCTTTTTATTGAATCCAAGTTTTGCAGCGCCCATCTGTCTTTGTGTAGCTTCCCCACAATCGAACATTAGAAGTTCGGGTCCTCTGCGGAGGACAACGCTTGGGAGTCCTCGATATTTGGTAGGCATTGAACCTCCAGTTCCCAAAAAAACTAGTTCCATGATGTCATTCCACATGAACTTACTTCTTGTTGAAGACCACTAATTCTCTTACTAAGCTCTTATGTACTCTCATGACGTGGCTTTCAACAATGTTGAGGCCGATGTCAAGTCCAATATTTTTAATGTTTACATTGATCGGACTTGCTATGCAAAGATGTCCATCTCTAGATAGAATTCGATTCACTTCAATAAAAAATTCTTTTATCAATTTTTTTGGTCTCATGCCCATTGTTGAGGATCCGCGACCATAAGGAGGATCAGTTGCTATTGAGTTTACGTTATCGTATGGGCACATCCTTGAGTCCGCTATTAATAGAGACGTATAATCAACGCCGTAGTGTTTAAGATTAGTATTTGCCTTGTTTATCATCCTGTAATCTAGATCAGAACCAACTACTTGGCATCCTATTAATCCTCCTTCAATCAGAATTCCTCCGACACCACAAAATGGGTCAAGTAATATTTTGTCTGTTTTAGCTCGTGCCAAATTGATAAAACATCTTGCTAGCATTGGGTCGATTGTGGAAGGATGTAAAGCAGGTCGAAGTTTAGGTGTTCTCGATTTTAGACTATTGATGTTGCGACTGATTTTCTTAAGCCCAAAAAAGAAATGGTCAATGTCACTAATTCCTATGAATTGTTTGTCTGGGTGTTTCAAATCCACTTTCATAAGAGGTAAAGATGACTCAATTATGCGACCGAGTTCTCGTTCCAAATGCGTTTTGTTAATATGCTCTGAGGATCCAAAAAGTCTTGATACTCTTACGGAAAAAGTACTTTTAGAATCAACATGTTCCGAGAAGTTAACTCGTTTAATTTCGTCAAAAATCTGTTCTTCATTGTTTTCGCATTGAAAAATCAGGTTTCCTGCAGCTTCGCACATTCCAACTCTTTTATTAATTGAATGTAGACATTTTGGATTGGTTTTTAATGTGAGTATTTTTGGATTAGTTGAGACTTCAACATATTCGTATTTTTCTGCTTCTAATATTGCCAGTACTTCTGCTGCTGGAAGTGTTGGATATTTTCCAGAAAGTAGGAAAAATAGATTAGATTTCAATAATTTTCCGCAGAGTATCTACGATAATAGGTGCTACAGAGATCTTGCAGAATCGATTGGGAACTGTATCGGTTGTTACGATTTCTGTTACACCTGAATTTCTCATCTTTTCCTCAGCGTTTCCAACCAAAAGAGCATGGGTACATGCTGCAATTATTTTTTCAGCGCCACAATTCTTTGCAATCTTTGATACATTGGCTATTGTTCCCCCGGTAGATATCATGTCATCAATGATAACAATATCTTTTCCACGAAAGTTTAGATCTTTTTCGATTGTCTCAACTTTACCTGTAATTCCGTCTCTCTGTTTCTCGAAGAATGTGCAATCAGTTTTCAGAATTGATGATATGACCTCAGCATGACCAATTGCCCCTTTGTCTGGAGCAATAATGCAAGGATTTGAGAGAGACATGCTCTTCAAATGTTCGGCAAGTAAAGGCATTGCTGATATGTTTAATCTTCTCATTTTGAATTCTTTGAATGATTCGTACTGATGTACATCGATAGTCAAGAGGAGGTCTGTTCCGACGGTGTACAGAAGATTTCCTATCGATCTATTGCTCACAACTTCACCTGCTCGAAATTTCTTATCTTGCCTTGCATAGGGGAGATATGGGATCACAACATTAAGATTCTTTACGCCAGATTCTTTGGCAGTGTCCACTATAAACAATAATTCCATGAGGCGTTTGTCTTGTTTGGGGAAACAAGATTGAATTACTATGAGTTCATCTTCGCGGAATTCTTCTGGAAATTTCAGGTAGGATTCGTCATCAGGAAAAACCTTTGATTCTAGATTAATATATGGAAGGTCAAGTTTTTTTGCAATATCAGACCCGAGTTTTTCTGAACTGGGTCCACCAACAACGACTACCATAAGCAATCACCATCTTTAGTATTATTTAGAAAATTGGTAAGATAACAATGTACTATCATAAATATCCAAGATCTAAAACAACTTTGTTGTTATTTAACTAAATGTGTATATCGCCTTAAAATTGGCGCGGACTATTAATGTCAAATGTTTTTTGTTGCCACACGCTACATTAAAATATTGATAGATTGAGTGTGATTGAATAAATCTATTGAAAAGTAAGTGAATCGATAATGAACATGTCGCCTAAAGAAATTGGAGATTGGAAAAGTTATTTCCATGAAATGCCTTTAGATGTAGATCCTCTTATTGATGATTCTACACTCCGAGACGGAGTTCAGATGCCTGGAATAGCAGCATCTCCGGAAAATACTGCGAAAATCGCTGAACTACTGGATGGAATAGGTGTAGAACGTATGGAAGTACATCATTTTCAGGACCCAGATAGGGAAGCTGTGAAGCTGATACATGAGAAGAATCTTAAGGCAAGGGTGGCGGGTTGGTGTAGAGCTGTAAAAGGCGATATTGATAATGCTTTGGAATGTGATTTTAAAGAAGTAGGGATCTCACATCCAGTTTCATATATTCATCTAACATCAAAATGGCCTGATCTTTCTGTCGAAGATATTCTTTCTAGAGTCACTGACGTTGTTGAATATGCAGCTAAAGATCAAGGTCTAAGAGTATTCGTACATGGTGAAGATAGCACAAGGGCTGATTGGGATTTTGAGAAGAAATTCATCAATACTGTGGCTGACGCCGGTGCTGAAGTATACAGGATCTGTGATACTGTGGGTCTTGCCCTATCAGACATTAATGCACCTCTTCCCAATGGTATCCCAGCAAAAGTTCGAGCTATTCATAAAGAGACAAAAATTGGTGGTGTTGAGATACATACACATGATGATCTTGGAAATGCTGTGGAGACAACACTTGCAGGGATAAAGGCGGCCTCTGGATTATACGAAAAGGTCTACAGCAGTACAACATTCTTAGGAAT
>JAGLGJ010000106.1 GCA_023144075.1 Candidatus Bathyarchaeota archaeon
ATTCCGTATCTCCTTGGAAAATGGCTCTTATAGAAATGTACCCTTGTAGATCATGAGGGATCTTCCAATTTAATTCGGTTGTACCGTTATGGTCTGTTTGTGATTCACCAATTTTTACCCATGTGTCATTAAATTGGTATTCAAAAATAATTGTCTTATTAGAAATTCCGTTTAAAGAGGAATCTAAAAGTCTAGCTCTTGGAAGCGCAGAATCACCTGCAGGTATTGATTTCAGAGACGAAAATATTTCGGTGCTTGTAAATCGAACTAGATCGATCACTTGAACTATTGCATTAGTTGACTTTTTAATTTCATAAGATCCAAGGTTATCTTCAAAGTTCTCTGAGAATATATTTGATCCATCTTTAACAAGCAAAACTCTTGTGATGAAAGCCTCCATACCCCTTCTTAATCTATCTGTCTTGCCCATGCCGATTTTCGAAACATAAAAACCGCCAGGTTTCGGTGATAGTTCACTATCGCTCTCGTCAACCACTACTTCATTAATATAAAATTTAGCTGAATCTGTATCAACTATTATTGCAAGATGGATCCATTCTCCTAATTTCCATCCATCTTTTACAGTTACAGCAGCCGAGGAATCCATAAATGGATAATAGAAAATCACACTTCCATCGGTTGCCAGTCTAAATGCATACCTAAGCTCATCTTTTGATGATGTTGCACCATAATCACTTTTTTCAGAATGACTGGTTCCCCGAGCATCTATCTGAAGAACAATTCCAGGAGATTTGGACTGGACTTTTAGAATATTAACTGAAGCGTGAAACTCTACCCGACTATTGTTGATTGTGGCTTCATGAATATTCTTGCTTATATAACCATATTCTGATTCATCAGGAGCAAGAATGTGCAATGCACGTTTTATTTGTAAGTCTTTTTCTTGAGACTCTATGTTTTCAATAGAACTAATCGATCCTATGCATATTAAAAATAATGTTAAAGCTAATATTGATTTTCGTTGTTTCAATTCGTATCAGCGCAAATGGGCTCCTAGTGGACTGAATACGTTACTAACCTTATAAATTTGAATTCATTTAGTCACTGCAAAATCCCATTACCGGATGCTAACAACAAGTTTTTTAAAAACATTTTCATATCGTACGAAATTGTTGAGGACTCGAATATTTAGTTAACTGCTTTTCATGAGGTTGCCATCTTTTCGCAAGTCGATTTGTGATCTTAAAGGATGGTAGGAAAGCTATCAAAAGTCCAGTTACAGACGCTAATGTTGCAGTTAATATCGTAAGTAAATATCGTGAATGTTCGATGAACAATACCACATTCAACTCATGCAATATGAGATATGAGAAGCTGATTACCCAAAGAACGAATAGTGGAAGAAGTAATTTCTTATTTATCGATCTTTTTCTTGCAATAATTGCTATAACTGATATTAAAATCGCCCAAGGAAAAATGTAAAAGAATCCAATGATTGCCGATCCTACGACTATCGCGGCAATTGAACCAAATGGTCTAATTGTGGATAATTCAACATATAATGTGTCTACTATGTTCATGCCAAATGTAAACGGCAATCCCAATTCTCTTTCAATATTTTGTGGGCCATTTAATTCATCATATACTAAGGATGTTGAGCTGTTGAAGCTATTTGCGAGTTTTTTGAATTTCAACATGCTCTGACTAATTGCCATACTCTCGGTTTGACTTACAGTAGGATTATACGTTACATCTCCTAACCAAACAGATTTTATTTGTATTATTCCTGTAACATTAGGATACCAATAATACTCGTAATTACCCAAAATGTCTGTTTCAACTTCCGCTAACGTATTCCATTTTTGACCGCTAACTCGATATTCAATAATCACTTTTGTTTCTCTAGGCGGATCCAACTTGCCTTTAATTATGAGTTGACCAGTAGTCATGAGATAAGCATTGGATACATCACATGACAGTTGGGAGTCGCGTTTCTGATTCGTAAAGACTGCCGTAAATTGTTCTGGTTGATGTATTCGAACTGGCCATATTATCTCAGGAATCTCAACACTCTTCCAATGATCTAAAAAGAATTCTTCTAAAGATGAAGTAGATTGTATACTCGCGTTTATTTGAATAAGAGAATTTTCTTCAACCCAATCATAGGCGGTTTCATTAGATCTTACAGAGATCTCAACTTTGTTGATTTTATAAATCAAAGATGAGTTCGCTGGTAGACCTTCGCTGGAAACAATAACTGTGTATAGTTTTCTCCAGTTTGCATGAACAGTTTTTGGAGCATCCATAAATACGAAAGTAGAATTTTCACTTACACTTATGTCTCCAGACCAACTTTCAAGAATATATTTAATGTCTCCATCTTCATGATCAATAACTATCGGTAGTTTAACTTCTTCTCCTTCATCATACCATCCACTTACATCCACATCTGGGTTCAATGAATCGACTGTGAGTAAAAACTCTCTTGAGTATTCCGCGGAAAGCGTAACATTAGAATCGAGGCTTATTGTTCGAGGGTTCTTCTCAACGCCGTCTGACCATTTATTAAATCCAAAACGTACACCATCAACTTGAGAAGTTCCATTCTCTATTGATATTGTATGGGGTCCTTCATTCAACATACTATGAAATTTGGAATCATCTATTTTTTCAAAACGAAAACCATCTACCCAAAGAGATTTGATCTCAAGAGGCGTCATCACTGATAGTTGATAACCTTCACCTTTCAAAAACCACGTCGAATCCAGCTCTTTCTGCTCAAGAACCGCATAGTCATTCAGACAAAGGGAGTGACCAAAAATGATGTCGCTTTTATCTTTAATATTCATATAAAAAATGTTGAAATAATAATCCTTAGATTCAGTTACACCTAATGTCCAGAGTTCATTCCAACCTGAAGTAGGATTTATTGTATTGTGGACGACATAGAGTTTCATGATTGAAGAGTCAAGCTTTAATTTTCCCTCATGGCTTACGATGAATAAACTGGGGCCTGTGGCAAAAAGTCTGTTGTCAATCTTCCCAGAAGGAATGATTGATATTTTATTCTCGAATGTTTTTGTTGGCTTAACAAAGTCTTTTGTGATGAAGGTTTTTCCTTGGAATGTCATCTTCTGATAGGTTGCTGATGTATATTCAAAGATTTTTACATCAAAACTCGACGAACCATTTGTTAAAAATATAAACCCTATTCGAAAATTTGATTCAGTAACATTGGCTACAAAGATGACATCCGCATTATTTTCTGTCCAGGAGATATGTTTCCATGGAAAGAAAAAAAATTCTGTCCCAGAAATCTCAATTATTCCACCTTTTTCAGAGATTGATATTTTATCTCCTAAATAATTTTCACCAGCAATTTCGAATTTTGGAATCTCCATTTCATTTGTTAATATGTTCGAAGAAGATGAACTGAGATTGTTTTCATCTGTGCATACTGCTTGTTCCACGTTAAAGGAAGACGTTTGTAACAATAGAGTCAAAATAATGAGTATTGATACCGCATTGAGATTTCTTCTTTTACTGTAATTTTTGAACATAATTTTTTTCTCCAAATATCGCACGCTATACCCTAGATCGGATCATCCGTGCGCATGGTTTGCTGTTTATGTATCAATGCAGCATACATTGATGTCTCAAAAATGGTTTCATGGTTTAAACCCTTCACAGCAAACAGTTAGAGTCGCCAATACAATTTCATAAACATCTATGATCCAGATTACATGAATTTCAAATATTGGGCACTTCGATTAAAAAATATCCAAATGTAGGCTACAATTGCGTATAATTTGAGGTAGAAAGGTTCGATTATCTGTAAAATCGAGATCTAAACCATATATCCATGTTCCGTGCAAATCTTAAATCGAGTTTTCACAAAGTATTGTGGTGGTTAAGATAAAAAATGCAGCTCATTTCGACTGGGGTAAAAGGTTTAGATGAATTACTTGGAGGAGGTCTTCCTAAAGGAAAATGTGTTCTTGTGGTAGGCAGTCCAGGTGCAGGAAAAACAATTCTTCAAATGCAGTTTTTGACAGGCGGTGCAAAAGCTGATGAGCGTGGGTTATATGTGGCAATGGATGAAACTCCTGAACAAGTTAAAACTAACTTGTCTTCATTTGGATGGGATATTGAGGGACTGGAAAAAAATGGTAAAATTCTCTTTTTAGATGCTACAATGCTAAGACAAGGAGGGATCCGAAGAAATAATGTTCTAGTTTCTTCGAAATTCGAAGACTCTTCAGAGCCTAAAATTACGGTTAGATTTCTAGTTGAGACTATTACAAAAATTGTAAAAGAGGAAGATATACAGAGAATTGCGGTTGATCCTGTAACTTCCATTATGATTCGATATGATGAGCCATTCAAGAAGAGAAGAGCATTGTTGACGTTCTTTAACTCTTTAATAAATTCAGGCTGTACATCGCTTGTAAGTACCGAAATGAGAACTGGTATGCTTAG
>JAGLGJ010000107.1 GCA_023144075.1 Candidatus Bathyarchaeota archaeon
TTGAGAATCTCATTTATCGACGTTCCAATATCTCATCCCAGAGTTTCAGCGTCTCTTTGGCAGATTGTTCATCAAGAATCTCAATCGCAAATCCAGCATGCACAATTACGTATTGTCCGACTTTTACATCAACTAAGGAAGAATTTACTTCTCTGGCCGTTCCATCTCCGAAATCGACTTTTGCTAGATCACCATCGATCTTCATTATTTTTCCAGGTATCGCAAGGCACATGTTTTTTATACTCTCAGACTAATAGCTAATTATTTCAAACTCTTTTAAGCAATTAAATTGCTGCGTTTATCCAAACTAGAGATTCTCATTCATTTTATAAGACGAAAGTAGTGTTCGATAGGCCTTCATATAAATGGTTCTGAAAAACTCTTTGTATTTTCTAGAAGGAATACTTTCAGAACTTAGAGACTATTTGTTGCAACAATCGCTTGACCTAATGAGACTCCACCATCTCCAGGTGGCACTCTATCATGTGACAGAAAATTCAATCCACTTTTTTCAACTTTTTCCCTTATCATATTAGTAACATATGAGTTGCAAGCTACCCCTCCAGTAAATCCGACAGCGTCTATTCCTTCACTGATCGCACATTCAACTGCCAATTCAGCCAGTGATCTAGCAAGGTACGATTGAGCGGATAGAGCTAAATCCGATACTTGCATACTATTTCTTGTTTGCGTTTCATGAATTTTTTTTAACAGATATGTCGTGTCAATAATACGATTTGTTATCTCCGGTTCAAGTTTAAGGCAGTCTGTTCCCTGTGACGCTATTGCTTCGAGTTTCATCGCTGGTTCCCCTTCATAAGTTCGTTCAGAACATATACCTAGTATAGCTGAAACTGCATCTAATACTCTACCACAACTGCTTGTCATAGGGGCGTTACCTAACAGAATCTGTTTCGATATTATTTCAATCTCTTTATTTCCATAAGGAAGAAATCGTACTCTCTCATTGAGAAAGTTTACGATATCAATTTCGCGATTAAGGATCCCCGCAACCATTCTTAGTGGATATTTTGTAGCGAGATCACCACCCGGCATTGGTTGATCCTGCAAATGACCTAATCTCTTAAATTCATGTAAATTAGATTGGAGTACTTCCCCACCCCATGCACCACCTTCAGATCCGTAGCCATATCCGTCACATACTATCCCTATTGCTTCATTTATCCCGTTTTCTGCCATTAATTTGCTCAGATGTGCATGATGATGTTGGATTTGCACCATCGGGATGTCCCATTTCTCACTTAATTTCCTAGCTAAGAAAGTCGTATTAAATCCTGGATGTAGATCACAGGCAATCACTTCTGCTTTAGTATGTGTTAGGTTTAGCAAATGATTAGCAGCATTCTCTAGGAAATCGAGAGTCTCAGGCGTATCAATATCTCCGATGTGTTGGGATAGGTATGCACGATTACTTTGTATGACGCAGCAGGTGGCATTCAACTCTGCACCTAGAGCTAAAACATCATTGGGAGTCGGAATTTTCAAATTCAACGGTACAGGTGCGTAACCTCTTGACCTTCTTAAGAAAACTTTTTTGTGATTTATTACTCGAATGACAGAATCATCACATCGTTGTTCAATATTTCTATTATGTAAGAGAAAGTAGTCCACTACATTACCTAGCTTTCGTATGGCCTTATCGCTATCTATTACTATGGGCTCATTGGGCGGATTTGCGCTCGTCATTACCAAAGCAGATTCTTTTGTTACATCAAATATAATCTCATGTAAACCAGAATATGGTAGCATAATTCCAATGGTGTGGAGACCAGGAGAGATTAGATTTGATAGGAATTGTTCTTCGTTTTTTCTCAAAAGAACAATTGGTTTTGCAGGAGATTCAAGAAAGTCCGCTTCTATTTCATTCACGTATGCAAATGTTTTTATTGTTCCAATATTTCGCGCCATAACGGCGAAAGGTTTTGTTCTTCGATGTTTCGCTGTTCTCAGTCTTGATAATGGTTTGGAGTTGATGGCGGAGCATATTAAATGAAATCCACCATTTCCTTTAACTGCGAGTATATTTCCTTCATCTAATAATTGTCCAACTTTCTTGATGTCATCGATAATTCCCAATGATTCGCCTTTATTATCGGTTAATTTTAATTGGGGTCCACATTTCGAACAAGCGTTTGTTTGTGCATGAAATCGGCGATCATTCTTTGATCCATATTCCCTACTACATTTAGTACACATTTTAAAAAAATTCATACTTGTATTGTTTCTATCGTAAGGAAGTCTATTGATTAGCGTATATCTTGGGCCACAATCAGTGCAAGTAATGAAAAAGTATTGGTATCTTCTATCGTGTTTATTTCCTAATTCCTTGACGCATTTATCACAGATAGATATGTCAGGCGGAATTATTGAGCCTCTTTCTTCTCCACCTGTAAAACTACTCTCAATCTTAAAAGTTGAATATCCTACATTTTCCTTTCTATAATCAACAATAATGTCATCTATTTCCGATAACGGAGGTTTTTTGGCTCTAAGTTCATTGATGAAGCCATCTAATTGTGAAGCTTCACCCTCGATTACTATTTTTACTCCTGCATCGCCTCTATTCTGTACAAATCCTGATAATCCTTTCTCTATAGCAAGTCTATAAACAAAAGGCCTGAAACCAACTCCTTGGACTACTCCTTTCACCAGCATATCAGCAAGCAAAAAAACATCATCTTAAACAGATTGACTAAGTCTTTATGACAGTTAGAGACACTAAGAATGGATCCTACTTCTTGACAGGATCTTTGAAAAGAATTTCACTTATTTTTGGTTCTTCCTTACAAGTTGCTATTTTTTTATCGAATAGTTCATCTTGTGGAACTTTTATTGTATCTTTCATTTGCTCCGCTTTAATAGAAGCCTCTGATATCTTTTCATTCGCTTTTTCTTCCATCTTTAAAATTTCCCTAATGATTGGATCCATCATTATCTGTTTATGCCCAATCTATGCGTAAGATAATAATTTTTCGAGTTACCATACACAATATTCTAAAATAACATGATCTTTTTTCAAACCAAACTATTTCATAATTGAAAACATGGCATCGTTCATAATTTCCTTGAAAATAGCTCGTGTTATCCTACCAATTAATTCAACCAATAACCGTCTTATAAATATCAGTAATCATTTTTACTATTTTGGACCAATCTCTCTGTTCAGAGATAATTTTTCCATTTTGAATCAATTTTTCTCGAAGTTTCTGGTTAGACATTAGAGATATTATCGAATTTGCCAATTTTTCTGGATTTCCAGGTTCGAATAACATTCCATCTTTTTCATGTATTACAAATTCAGCTATTGTTGGAAGTCTTGAAGCCACTATAGGTCTACCAGCAGCCATTGATTCAAGAATTGTAAGTCCTGTCGCCTCTCCAAGTGATGGCAAAATCGTAAATTCACTCAGATTATATGCTTTAAGCAGATCAAGTTCTTTAAGTGGCCCTGCAAAGATAACTATATTTTCTATTTTAATCCTTTTCGCAATTTTTTTTAGCTCATTCCTGTATCCCCAATCTGGACCCACAAGAAGAATTTTAAAATCAGGAAATTCTGACACTATTTTAGGAGCAGCTCGCAGTAAATATTGGATTCCTTTCTTTCTCTCAATACGTCCTACGAATAATGCCACCCTACTTTTCTGTAAACCATATCGTGAAATTATAGCTTGGGGATCAGGAAGATTCCTGAATTTATCGACTTCAACACCATTTGGAACTACAGATATTTTTTCATCATTAAGATAAAATTTTGAAACGAGAAAATTTTTTTCATAATTAGTCACTGCTAATATTTTATTTGCTATACTCAGAGTCATACGACCAATTATATTATCATATAATTCTCGCAGCAAAAGTTTACTTACTTCATCTGCTTTACTTCGATCATAATGAGTGGTAACAACTACTGGGATATTCTTCATCTTGCCGATAAATGATGCAAGGTCTGTGTGTGCAAATCCATAGGTATGTGCATGAATTATGTCTGGCTTCATTCTCAGTAGGTCTTTGAGCATTCCATGACTTAGTGTTGTAAATCCAGTTCCCCAGTGAATTCGAAAACCTTGATATGATCTGACTGGGATTTTACTAACCTGATATTTCTGGCTGTGAGGACCAAAAGTAATTATTGAGGTTTCATAATTGGATGGCAGCCTTCTTGCAATTTGATGGAGATGATTTTCTGCTCCTCCAATATATGGCAGGAATCTTTGTATCAGGTATAATATTTTCATTAATTAGAACCTAATTGATTGTTTTCGATTGGTCGTAGTCCACGATTGTAACCGAGTCTGAAAGCGAATTCTATAAAAATAAGCTAAGCAGGATAAAGGATGAATGCAAATAGATCTTTAGTTGCTTGTCTTGTGATTC
>JAGLGJ010000108.1 GCA_023144075.1 Candidatus Bathyarchaeota archaeon
AGGTAGGGTGCAACTATCGCAAGCTTGCTTGTTGCAGTAACTACTCCACCGACAGGTGCAGGGTATATAGTGGGGGTTTGTTGGCCTAAGACATGCGGAGCTAATCTTAGTGCGCCTATGGCTGTGGATAGGGTCGAAATCATGAGACTTTTAAATCTTGACATAATTCATCATTTCTAAAGCGCCATATATTGGCGCTTATAAAACTTATTCTAGCAATCGTAATTAGTGAAAACGTGACTTTGACCGGATTAAGCGCGCTTGCCCAAAATATAGAAAAGAAATACGGTACTTGGTGAAAGGCGATCAAAATGGGATTGAAAGAAAGGTTTCAAAGAAAGATAACGATGAAGGTATACGAACGACAATGTATGATAATAATCACACTCTTGACTACATTGCTGTTGATAAATATCTGGCCAAGGTTCAGGAGCGATGCGATGAGTGTCGATTGGTATTGGTATGTCATACTGATAGCCATATTCTTGATTATAGCACGCGGTAAAATTTTCGGAGAACTGAACGTGAAATCGTGACTTTAAGCGAGTGATTTCTGTCTGAGATAAAGCTTTTATTCTGCTTTGGATTCTTGGCTAGAAATCAGTATGGTGAGAGCTTGAACACGAGACTCGTTGTCGGATTTATCCTCATTGTTTTAGGCTTCCTTGCATATCAAGTAGGTTTTTCCTTCATTCTTCGTCAAACTGAGCTCATGATTAAATACATAGCCATGGTTGTACCGGAGCACTATCCAATGGATGCTATAGGGCTTGCTCTACAGTTCGGAGGAGGGATAATCGCGATAGTAGGTTTCCTTCTTTGTGTAAGCTCCTTATCAACTCCCGTGGTCACTAGGATCCAAGAGGTTAAGACTGTGACTGAAGCTCCCCCTGCAGTTTCAGGACCAAAATGCAGATTCTGTAGTGGAACAGTAGGACCAGATTCTGCCTTCTGCACAGTATGCGGCAAATCTCAAAAGTAGATAGAAGATTTTTTTTTTAAAAAACAGTTAACGGCCGAATCTTTTTCTTTGACCTTGCCAGTTCTGTCCGAGTTTTCTATTCAGGAGAAAGCGTTTAGCATGTATTTTCTTGAATCTGACTCTGGGAATTGGAGAGGCACGGATTGTTGCTTCAACCTTTGGTGTCTGGCTTTTTACCTTTCCTGCTTTCGTTAACGAACCGTGAGTAGGCATCTTATTTCACTTGTCGTTACCTTGTAACTCGAGTGATATAAATGATGTCTATTATATTGGAATTTTTTTTCCTGAGGCATCTCTCTTTGAGACACTGAATTCTTTTAGATTTTTGATAGTTTCGCCATCGAAGACAGGCCCATCTTTACATACTCTTAAGGAATCTAGGACACAGCTTCCACATATGCCTATACCACATTTTATTATTCTCTCTAAGCTGGCTTGTACAGGTATTGAATTATCTAAGCCTAGATCCACTATTTTTTTGATCATTTGTTCTGGACCACATGTGTAGATCATATCATATTCTTCTTTTTTGATTTCTTTTTCAGCGATTTCTGATGCTAAACCTATAGTGCCGTGGGATCCATCTTCTGTTATTGGCAACACTATTCCTCCGACTGCTTTCGCATTCAACTGGTGACGTTCTAAAAATAGAAGTTCTTCAGCTACTGGAGCTCCAATTATACAGGTGAATTTGATTTCTTTTTTTCTCAGAAGGTCGGATAGCGGTCCCAGCGGAACTCCTCCACTCCCTCCAGCAACAATAAGCGCATTTTCGATATTATCAATATTGAATCCTTTACCATATGGACCTCTGAGACCGATTTGTTGATTGGTCTTCATTGAAAACAGTTCGTTTGTCGCTAGACCGACATTCCTTACAGTGACCGCTGATTGGTTTTCATCAGACATGAATGAGATACTCATAGGTATTTCGTCGATACCTGGAATCCAAATCATGAGGTATTGTCCTGGCTGACTTTTAGCAGAGAGTTCATCCTCGAAATAGAGTGATTTCATTGAGACTGTTTCAATTGATTCTTGCTTTATTTTCACTATTCTGGGAGTGTGAGTGATTTTCTTTTCTCCAGATAGCTGCAAATTTCTCAACATGTCAGAAGTCAATCAAGAATAGTCTAAAAGCCTTTCTCGTGAAATTTCCTAGCATGCTCCAGAACTGACAATAGAAAGAGAGAGTAAACGGATCCCAACCTGGATCCTGTTCTCAACCTCTTTTTTAATCTAGTTCTCCTTCACCAACTGGTTCGTGCGTGGTACTTAACTCGCCTTTGTTCAAATCTGAAAATACAGTTAGAAACAATGGTTTCTCATTTCGTAGAATATCGATGATATCATTAAAGCTACTAAGCGGATAGTTTACCCGGAGTCTATCTCGATTAATCTCGGTTTTTGCTCCCTTATTAAAAGTAATTTTTCCCACATATCGACCAGTTTTCGATAGAAAAATTTCAGGGGCTACAACCGCTCCATTTGCAGAGCTACTATAATGGATAACGTAAGTGTCAATTTCTTTTGTTACACCAGACATTTCGTCACCTCCATAAAATGCTTGCATTGTTAATCCTTTTTCTATTCATGAAGAGAAGTAAAGTGTTGATCTAGAATAAGAGACTAAGGATTTTAACATCTTCCTCTCAACCTTCATTTATCGAGTAAGTACTGTAAGATTCCTTGTTAGTCTTGGAAGAAGTGTCTAGTCTGACCCATAGTCTGAACATTTAGTGGTTTTACGTTGACAACAACGGGAAAGTCTTGAACTATATCTCCCACAATCAAACAGTTTCTTTTGGGCAGATCCTTGACGATCGATTTGATACTCTCCGTGTCTATTTTTGCAACTTTTGAGACTGCTTCTAGGTCATGGTCGTTTGTGAAGTTGAACATAAAGATGTTGTCTGCTTGACTGTAAACACTTTCCTGCACGGTGTCGGGCTGGTTTGTGATGAAGGTTGTGAAGACTCCAAGGTGGCGCATCCTTGTTACAATATCTTCCCAATATGTTTGGCGTAAATAGAAGTGGGCTTCTTCTGCAAAGAGGAAGACGGCTTTGAGCATCTTTTCTGATAGCTGTTCAGTCAATTTGCTTATGAATAGTTCAACTACTAGTCTTCGGCTGAGTGAGTGCTGGTCTTTCATGTTGATTATGTAGGCACATCCCCGATTCATCTCTTGTACAGAATTTTCGAAATCGAATATTTCAGATGGATCATCAGAGAAAAGTTCAAGATCCAACAAGGTGTTAAATCTCGAATATATTGCCTCTCTTACACTTTCGTGGCATCCGAATCTCCTAATGGCACTATTGAACTCTGGTAGGGTTAGTTTTCCAGTTTTTTCGAGTTCACGCCATATTCTTGAGAATACTTTGGAGGAGGTTCTAGGAAGCTCGAGGGCATAGATCATTGTATTGAGGAGTGTTTTCAATCCTACACTTTTTAGACCCAATCTCAGATTCTGTCCAGGGGTCATTACTGATATTTTGTCTGCTTCAGGATTGGGTTCATTGTTTTTGGATCGTCCTATGTTGACGTATTCTCCATTTACATCGAAGACTAGGCAGGGTGCACCATTTCTGATGAGGCTTAGGATTATTAGTTTGGATAAGTGTGATTTTCCTACGCCTTTCTTTCCGGTTATGATGTTGAGTTTTCCATCGAGCATCTTTACGTCTACGGTCAATGAGCTTGAGCGTGTTCTTCCGAGCGTCATTGGTCTTTTTCCATTTTTTGTAGATGCTAATTTCTCAATTGGGTAGAGGACTATTCTTGAGTTAGTTCTTGAGGGCAGCCATGTTGCTTCACTTTTTGCTTTCCCATTTTCCATGGAGCCTCTAATTTTGCATACTAGAAGTCGGGTGTCTTTCAGAGTCTCTATTTGTGAGGAGATGTTGAATGGGTCGCAATCGTATCCTTTGATTGAGTCTTCGGTGATTACATCCCTTAGCATGTCTTCGAGTATTCCTGGTAAGTTGGCGAATTGTATGTCGATGACTTGGACGATTAGTCCTTTTTTCACTTTCTTGTCTTCTATGTGTAGGTAGTCGCCTTTTTCTGCTGTTTCCTCTGGCGAGCATAGGATCTGTATAGTATCGCCTTGTTTTTTGTAGATCTTCATTAGGAAGCACCCATTTTATGTGCCATAAGGACCGAATAATGATCTTCTGAGGTTCATTTTTGGTGTGAGTCTTAGTCCATGTTCAATTGTTAGGTGTCTTTGAATAGCCAGTATTTCGTTTGCTGTGAATGTGGATAGTATATGGGCTAGTCGAAGTGTTTCTGGATATCCTTGTTCTACTAGGTCTGAGTTGATGAGTTGCCCTAAAGCCTCAATAGCTGTTTCATCAGGTAATTCACGGTCTATATCGACTCTGAATGGTA
>JAGLGJ010000109.1 GCA_023144075.1 Candidatus Bathyarchaeota archaeon
ACTGGAGATCTTAAACCTCTCAAAATAGTAATCGGATATAGTTTTTTATCTTCGATCAAGTTTTGAAGGTCAGATTTAGGAGGATGACTCCACCCGACATGTTTGATATTTCTACAGTTAACATATCTCTCTGCGTGCCCAGATAATTTCGTGTTTGAAACAATCATCACTTCATCTATTCCCAGATCATTTGACCCAATCTCATGTCCTTCAGTAGCATCTTCAAAAACTGCTCTTGCTATTCTAGCTTCATCTAAGCCTGTTGGAGTATGATAATCGAAATGATGTTTCACTTCTACAATCATTGTTTTTCCTTCTTTACTTGCTAAGGCGTCCACTTCATGTTCCACACATTTACCTCTTATTATCAGATTAGGAACAACATCATACCCATATTCCTTCAATAATAATTGAATAAATAGTTCGAAATCAGGTTTTGATCTTAGCAAGCTCAATGACTTACGAAGATCTATCATGTGTTTTAGAATTGGTTTGTGCTTTCTCATTGAAACAAAAATCATACGGAGAATATTCTTTGTCTCTATTCCATCAAATAATCTTGCTTCGATGCTTTTAGCGATATGATGAGCTGTCTCTTCTGTTGCTCCCATTCTACGACAGGTTCGAACTAGTTTTGCGTTATCAAACGGCTCTCTGGTTCCGTTAGCCTTGGTTACGAAAATGGCCATAATTGTGTTCACGCTAACAACTGATGAGATAAGGTTTGATTATTAATGTAATACTAGTAGATATCTAATTATCATGATCAATTAATCATTGTGAAACATTAACTTATAGATTCTTGAATATAGCATTGCTTAAATTGGTTTAATAGCCTCTCTTTATGTCATTTCTGAAGAAGGTGGTTAGTGTGCCTATTATCAAAAGTAATCTATCTGAAAATGAAGGCTTGCTCAATGTAGCTAAATTAATGATGATATCCGCTAGAACAGCTCCAAAATCTGGTGGTAAAGATGATGTAGAGACACTTCTGATCTATGGCGAAGACAAAGACAAGATAGCTGCCGAGATGGATAAAATAGGGGAAGAAAGGAACTCAAAAGGATTTTTGCGAGATGGAAGAAATGTTAGGGATTCAGAGGTCATCATATTAATTGGCGTTGAAGGAACAAAAAACTTCGGACTAGATTGTGGTGGATGTGGATTTAAAACCTGTACAGAATTCAATGAATTCTCAAGATCTAAAGGTGTAGATTTTACTGGACCCAATTGCATCTTAAAGACACTAGATATGGGTATAGCATTGGGATCAGCAGTAAAAACTGCTATGGATCATAATGTGGATAATAGAATCATGTATAGAATTGGTACAGCTGCTTTACGATTAGGTCTAATGAAGAAATCTAGTATTGTAATGGGAATACCGATCTCAGCGAAAGGCAAATCAATATACTTTGATAGATGAGTTAAATTTCTGGCTAGTCTACATTCACCATGTATTAGCCATATCTTTAGAAAATATCAAGATAATACGTTTGATTTTTCTTTCTTAGCTTAGCTTTTGATCCAAATAGGGAATTCATATTTTTCTGATTTAATTGATCTTGCTTTTTCCCTGAGAAAGCAACTTTCCCATTCTTCAGACCAAGCACATGAGTTATTTCGGGAAAGATTTCTTCTAGATGATGTGTTACATAAAGGATGGTAATATTCGATTCTTTGTGAACCAATCGTCTAAGTGAATTGATGAATTTTCTTCTAGCTATAGGATCGAGACCAGCACATACCTCATCTAAAATCAGTAGTCTTGGTTTTCTAATCATTGCACGAACAATTAGACTCTTTTTTTTCTCCCCAACCGATAAGGTTTCAAATATTTGCTGTTCATGCGAATTCAATCCCATAAGATGTAGAAGTTTTCTTGCACGTTGAACGATCTGTTTTGTGGGCTTATCGAATAAACGAAGAGTTGAAAAATATCCGGAAAGGACTACTTCTATCACTGATTGATTCTGTGGTAGCTCTTGTTCGAGAGCCGAGCTTATCCAACTTATCTTTTGACGAAGTTTATGCAACTCTATCGATCCAAATTCTTCTCCAAGAACCTCAACGCTTCCTCTTGTCGGCCAGAGATAAGTTGCGATGATTTTTAGTAGAAGAGTCTTTCCAGCTGCATTTTGACCAATAATAGCCCAATGTTCTCCAGGGAAGACTGTCCAATTTATATTTCTGAGAATCTTGTCTTCTTCACGCTCTAATTGTATATTTTCCAAAACAACAATAGGTTTTTTCATCTTGCTCAATTGCTCTGTCTACTCCTTAGGTTAGCAATATTGAGATGGTCTGAACACAGCTTCAGTTCAACTCAATATGATTGGCTATTCATTGATCCTCCTGTTTTTAGAAATGAAATATGAGGTATGAGTTAACTATATCTTTAATGAGAATTGGAATCATAAGTTCACTAAGAGCTTACGACGGAGTTGAAAAACAAACATTGCCAAAGAGAAGTAAAAGCACTGAAATCAAACAAGCTCGTAAAAAATGGAAAAAAACCTATGATAAATGGATCAGAGACACAAAAATAAAAGATAAAGCTCCAAAAACAACTCCCTCAAAAATTCCTCTTAAATCGATTTACGATCCAACCGATATAGAAGATTTCGATTATCTGAAGAAGCTCGGTTTTCCTGGCATCTATCCATTCACTCGCGGAGTTTACCCTACAATGTATCGAGGAAGACCTTGGACAGTTAGACTTCTAAGCGGTTTTGGAACAGGTGAAGACGCCAACGAGCGTTTCAAATTTCTAGTAAAGGAAGGAGAGACTGGTCTAAATCTAGCTCTAGATTCTCCTACAATTTATGGTTTCGATGCAGATGATCCAAGAATGAGGGGCGAAGTTGGACAGGGCGGCGCCTCAATCTCATCGATCGAAGCTCTTGAAAGAATTTTTAAAGACCTCCCAATAGGCCGGTTATCGACATCCGTAGTTACTCATTTCCTAGGTTTACCAACATATGCAATGTATATTGCAATGGCTGATAAACAAGGCATCCCAAGGAAAAACCTTCGAGGCACCACTCAGAATGATCCTTTATGGTTATTCCATGTCGGAAACCCTCCACTCCCACTTAAACCATCTGTAAAACTTGCAGTTGACTTACAGGAATTTTGTATGAAACATACACCCAAATGGTATGGAATCAACGTTAGTGGTTACCATATCAGAGAAGCAGGATCAAATGCTATCCAAGAAGCAGTTTTCACACTTGCAGATGCCACAGTCTTCATAGATGAAACATTAAGCAGAGGATGGCATATAGATGATATTGCTCCACAAATATCCTTCTTTATGAATGCTTACAACAATTTGTTTGAAGAAATTGCAAAGTTTAGAGCTATGCGAAGAGTCTGGGCTAAAATTCTGAAAGAAAGATACGGTGCAAAAAAGGCTCGATCGCTTATATTCAAATTTCATACTCAAACAGGCGGTTCCGCATTGACAGCTCAAGAGCCTCTAAATAACATTGTACGAGCTACTATTCACTCATTAGCCGCTATTATGGGAGGTACACAATCTCTACACACAGATTCATATGATGAAGCTTTAGGACTCCCTACTGAAGCGGCGGCTAAGTTAGCATTGAGAACTCAACATATAATTTATCATGAGAGTGGAGTTCCAAACGTGATAGACCCTCTTGGCGGATCATATTATGTTGAATGGTTGACGGACCAAATTGAGGAAGAAATATGGCGTTATTTTGATAGAATCGATAAAGCTGGTGGAATGCTAGCTTATACTGAAGCCGGAATACCTCGGAGAGAAATATCTCAGACAAGTTATCAGACGCAACTTGCTATTGAACGTGGAGATATTCCTATCGTCGGTGTTAATCTGTTCAAAAGTAAGATTGGAGATTTTGAGGTATGCAGAGTCAAATTAGAGCAGGAAGATGCCGAGATTGATGCTGTTAAGCGAGTCAAAAAAAACCGTAACCAGAAAGCAGTAGAAGCGACACTAGGAGAATTTAGAAAAGCCTGCCAGAAGGGCGTTAATGTCACACCATATGCAATTAAGGCGGCGAAAGCCAATGTTACAAATGGTGAAATGTATCAGGTTTTTTGGGATGTCTATGGTGAGTGGCCCCATCTAGATTAGGAGGATGTTTAAAATGAGAAAGAAAAGCAAGAAAACAAGGATTCTATTATCTAAAGTCGGCGTCGATGTTCATGATAGGGGATTGAAGGTCATCGCTGCTGCTTTACGTGATGCTGGAATGGAAGTCATATACCTTGGTGCATCTCGATTCCAAGATGAGATTGTTAAATCAGCAGAAGAAGAAGACGTTGATGCTATCGGAATTAGCTCCATGGAGGGAATGCATCACGTCAAGATTCCCGAGCTCATGA
>JAGLGJ010000011.1 GCA_023144075.1 Candidatus Bathyarchaeota archaeon
TTGACACGCAAATCTTTCAGGACTCCTATCTGGAGCATCAACATATGCCACATCAGGCTTTATTCTATCCAGAATTTTTGCTACGAATTTCGCCTCCAATTGATTTAATCGTTTTAATGGTTTTCCTCTTAGAACAATTGAATCTATCTCTTGAGGCCCGATCTCGAACAACACATATTCTTTTGCAAGACTGATTATTTTTGGCGTTAGCATTTCACGCGATTTTCTTGTGTGAAGTTTTGAGTCTTTGATACCTAGATTATAAAGCTGGGAAACCTTATTTTCATTAATAGTTAATCCTGCAATTACTAGTGGACCTATAATTGGACCTTTTGGGAAGCCAAATGTTTGACTTTCTCCCAGCCTCGTCCACGCCAGCGATGCAGACTATCTAAATTCCCCTCCAATCATCTCCATGATAAATCTCTTGAATTCAATATTACAAAAAATATTCGATTCAATGCTTCTTTTCAATTATTTTCAAAATTTCTTTCGATATTTTATCAATCTGAATATTCCGATTCTCATATGTTATTTCAATGATCTTAGGCAGATCAGTAAGATCTAGGATTTTCATGAAATTATTTCGCAATTTGAATTGGACTGTTCCTAGGAATGGTTTGCTTCCGCGAATTGCCATAGCTACGGTCTTTCTAAAATTCGCACTAGTAATTTCCATGGGTCCAGTTTCATCAACGACAACTAAATCTATTTCTGGCCGATTCAAGCTGTTTGTTATTGCAGCAACTCCTACTTCATCTAGATCTACGGCATTGACTACATACTTTCCTATCTTACTACCTTTCTTTAAGCTGGTGTGCGCAAGAATCCCTTTCTTGCCAGTATAAATATCTAATATCTCAAATCCAAGTCGCTTTTGTTTATCTCTAATTTCTTGAGTTATCATACCTCCAACAAGGTATCCTCTGTCTTTGATAATTTCAACAACATTTGATATTAAAGTGGTCTTACCTATACCTGGCATGCCTGTAACCATTATTGTTTCGTACATAATTGTCATACCTTATTCTGTCAAAGTATTTATCAAGACTTTTTGAGGTCAATATTGATAGTAAAAAGTGTATGAGTTATACCAGAGGTGTACAGTTATCTATTCCACACTTCCTTTCAAGACTACGAAAGTTATTGAGGGCTCAATTAAATTAGTTCTGCCCGCAGAGTCTGACCAAAAACCTGCCGATCCAAATGTTTTCTATAATCCCCGAATGAGTCTGAATCGTGACATTTCAGTATTGGCTGCTCGATGCTTTCAATCAAATCTTCAAAGATCAATTAGAATTGCTGACCCTCTGACTGGTTCTGGAATTCGAGGTCTAAGATATGCGGCTGAAGTAGACTCGATAGATTCTGTGCTGTTAAATGATATAGAATCCGATGCAACTTTGTTTGCTCTCTACAATATATTGAATAACAATCTTCAGGACAAGACTGACATTCAATGCATGGATGCGAATGTCTTCCTGAATTTACATTCAATACCGGGTAAGAGACTGGATTTGATAGATCTTGATCCTTATGGATCGCCTGCAACATACATAGATTCAGCGTTAAGAGCATTGATTAATGGAGGATCTTTAGCCATGACGGCAACTGATATGGCTGTCCTATGTGGGGTCAAGCCTCGTCCTTGTTTGAGGAAATATGGGGGAAAACCCCTCAGAAGCGAGTATTCACGAGAAGTTGCTTTGAGATTGCTTTTCGGTTCTCTCGTGAAATCAGCTTGTAAACAGGACATGGCAGTTAACGCAAAGTTTTCCCACAGCACAGATCATTATATTCGTCTATTCGTAAACGTAAATCGCTCAGCCACAGAAGCAGATAATACACTCAACGAAATGGGGTATATTTTGCATTGCTTTCATTGTCTCAATAGAGTGATTTTAAAAGATCCTGCAAAACGTGGAAGATGTTCCATATGTGACAGTTCCACTGCTCTGGCTGGTCCATTGTATTTGGGCAGATTGACCGACTCAGAATTCTGTCTTAATATGATAGCCGCAACTAATAGTTTGACTAAAAAGTCTAATCGATTATCGAAAATTCTTTCTCTTATTAAAGATGAAGTTGAGGCTCCACTAACATATTATACTGTTGATTCAATTTGTCATCGACTCCATAAAGCGCCTCCTAGTCCGAATCGAGTAATTGAAGATCTAAAGTCTCAGGGTTATTATGCAACAAAAACTCACTTTGACGGTGGAGGCTTTAAGACAGATGCTACTATCAAAGACATCACATCTCTACTGAATAAACTCAATTGAGAGCAACTTTTTTCCTCTTGAAGCCTAGACCTAAAACATATAATTCTGAACTGGAGGTTCTCGTTGCCTTTGGTTTGATAATCCGTGTCTGCCGAAAATTTTTCTTAAATTCTTTAATAAAAGGGTCTAATTCGTTTCCTTGAAAGACCTTCATAAGAAAATTCCCGCCGAATTTTAAAAATTTCTTAGTTATTTGCAACGATCTTTTCGCCAGATGAATTTGTCGGAAGTGATCTAACTCCCAAGTGCCTGAGACGTCAGGTGCTATATCTGAGACAATTACATCAACAGATACTGGTAATTTCTTCATCAGGCATTCGATAGCTGAATTTGAAGTTATGTCTAACTCAATAAAATCAGTTTGTGGACTATCTAAAGGTTCAACAGGTTGGATATCGACTGCAAACACATACCCTTCATTTCCAACAGTTTCAATTAATACTTGGGTCCAGCCTCCAGGGGCAGCACCCAGATCGACTACTTGATCTCTTTTTCTTACGAACCTATAGCTTTTGATTATCTGAGAGAGCTTGAAAGCTGCCCGGCTACGGTACCCTCTCTCTTTTGCAAGCTTGAAATAATGATCTTTGCGTCTTTGCTCGATCCACGAAGAACTTTTTCTCAATGTTCAAACTTGTGCGTATTAAAGACATTACTTTTAATATTATCGCATTTCATAAGACCAATTGTTATTATATTAACAAATGCTCTTTACGTGTTCTTTATAGATGGTAATAACCACTCTAGCATGTAAGAGAACTGGAATCATACGGCCAATGTGCGCTAATAATTATTGAAATTGAGTATGCCCTACTTCCCTAGCACCCTATTACCGATTTAAGGTGCAACGTCTATTCAGAGTTGTTTATCGCCAGATTATTCAGCCAGAAAGTTATTTTATTACATTTATTAGGAGAGACGGTCCCAGCCTCACTACATCTATTCTCAAAATCACAGAAAGAACAAGGAATCGCGATTATCGTTTCGACCGTAGGAATTCGCCTCTTAGCTGAAACCCGATATGTCCATCTGCCATCAAAAAGCTCTTTCTTACGCTGAATTAGTTTTTTTCTCTCAAGCCTCAGAATTGCTCTTGAGCCTTCACGACTATCAGCCGTGATAGTCTTCCAGAGCTCTGACTGAATTACTCCATCATCACCAGCGTTCATAACTATGTTAAGAACGTCCTGCTCTGTTGTGCCTCGTCTCGCCAAAAAATCACCGTTGTGGGGAACCATCATTATGTGTCAAGACTATTAAATGTTAAACGGCAATTAGGATGATTTTGTTGAATTCCTTATACTAAACATTGAGAAAAGACTGAACTAGAACAGTTAGACGCCTATATCACTCAACTCGTTGCCATTTTGTTCCTTCGGGTGAATCTTCGATAGATATGTTCATAGAACTGAGTTTTTCCCTTATTTTATCTGCGGCCTTCCAATCATTTCTCTTTCTCGCTTCATCTCTGAGTTTAATAATCAGCTCTACCAAGTCTTCGAGCGCTTTGGGTTCAGAAGCAGCAACACCTTCGATATTAACACCGAAAATAGTACAGAAATCATCAAGCATCTTGATACTTTCAGAAATGTCCCTGACATCATGATCTTCTTTGACATGGGCTTCTAATTTTTTAGAAAAAGACATCATTACAGATAGTGCTACCGGCGTGTTAAAATCATCATCCATTGCTTGCATAAACTTATTCTTGTGACTCTGAATATCATCTAAGTAATTCGAGTCTTGATTTTGCCCTTTCGATCTCTTTATATCAAGTGCATTTTTCGCTATATGATAGGCATTTGATATTGTTCGAAAATTCTCTCTAGCGTTTTCTAGATTTTTCTCATTGTAATCAATAGGACTTCGATAATGGCTTGACGCAAAGAATATTCGTAAAACATTGGGGTTATACTTTTGTAAGATCTCTTTGATTGTTACAAAATTGCCGAGAGATTTAGACATCTTTTGCCCTTTTACATTGACCATGCCGGTATGGATCCAATATTTGACTAGAGGTTTTTTTCCTGTGGCGGACTCGGCTTGCGCGATTTCTGCTTCGTGATGAGGAAAAACTAGCTCTAGAGCCCCTCCGTGAATGTCATATTGTGGTCCAAAGTAGGTTTCAGTTATGGCTGTATCTTCAATATGCCATCCAGGTCTTCCCCATCCCCAGGGGCTATTCCAACCTAGCTCATCTTTGCTTCGACTCTTCCATAATGAAAAGTCACTGGGATCTTTCTTTCTTGGGTCTGGTTCGATTCTATGTTTTTTAAGTTCTTCAGGTTTCTGTCCAGATAATTTTCCATAGTCTGGAAACGTTGAAATTGTAAAATAGATATCTCCGTTAACTCGATAAGCATATCCTTTCTCGAGAAGTCTTTGAATCTGATCAATCATTTCTGGAATATGCTCTGACGTTTTTGCAAAAAGATTTGTAGATAACATATTTAGTGAGATCATATCATCTAAAAATTCTTTGTTGAAATTTTTCGAAAGCTCTAATGGATTTATTTTTCTCTGTTTTCCTCTTTCGATTATCTTATCGTCGACATCAGTTATATTCATCAGGTAAAAAAGGCTAAATCCCTTGTATCTCAAGTATCTTGCTATTACATCATATGCGAGATATGTTCTTGCATGTCCAATATGGGCATGATCATAGACTGTTGGACCGCACACAAACATATTTACTCTATTTTCATGAATGGGTTTGAATTCTTCCTCTGTCCCACTCATTGTATTCATTACTCGAAAGACCATTCGATTATGACGCCTGCCGATACTGTATTAATTCTAAGGCTTAAAGTTTGTATCCGAGTTTTCTTAAAAGCAATTTTCTTTCCACGACTTCTTTCTCATCTTCGATACCTTTAGGAGGACTTCCATCAATTACTCCCATAATTCCTCTACCCAAATTATTCTCAGCCAATATCACATCCACCGGATTTGCAGTTGCACAATAGATGTTACATACCTCGGGAACATTTTTTATTGAATTCAAGATATTTATGGGGTAGAGATTTCTTAGCATAATAAGGAATGTGTGACCTGCTGCAATATTCAACATATTTTTGACTGCCAGATCAATAAGCTCAGGATCATTCCCCGATCTTCTTATCAAGCATGGACCCGAAGATTCAGAAAATGCGATTCCAAATTTTGCGCTAGGAACTCCTCCCGAAATGGCTTCATGGAGATCCTCAATGGCCTTGATGAAATGGCATTGCCCTAAGATAATATTCACGCCTTCTGGCCTATCTATTTTCCTAGTCTCCCATTTAACCTCTGACATATTGATCTCCTAACAATTGGTAGAAAATACCATTTTAAAAATAGATAACGATTAAAAAAAGTAAATAATTATGGGTCTCAGTTCAAAGTTCGATAGATTATTCTAAACTGGAACGTCTATTACGAGGCGCTCTAGAAGTTCTTTGTACCTGTTTCGTATTGTGACTTCAGTAACATTGGCGATCTCAGCTATCTCTCTTTGAGTTTTTCTTTCATTCGTAAGTACTGTCGCCACATAAGTTGCCGCGGCAGCGATTCCGGTTGGGCCCCTACCACTTGTCAACTTTATCTTCTTTGCAGTCTCAAGAATCTTTATCGCTATTGCTTCAGCTCGACCTGATATAACCAGTTTGTTTGAGAATCGAGCGGCATAGTCTCTACTTGTGGATGGCGGAACAAAGGTTCCCAGCTCTCTGACCATGAATCTGTAACTTCTTCCAACATCTTTTTTGTTGAGGCCTGCTGACACAGAGATTTCTTCAAGTGTTCTAGCTATTCCGCATTGACGACACGACATATAGATGGCAGCGGCAGTAACATTATGGATAGACCTTCCCCTTATCAATCGTTTCTTTATGGCCTTTCGGTAGATGACTGAAGCAGTTTCGAGAATGTTCTTGGGAAGATTAAGAGTAGAGGAGAGTTTACTTAGATCTGAAAGAGCAACTGCAAGATTTCTCTCAGTAGCGTCTGAGACTCTAACTCTTCTTTGCCATTTTCTTAAGGTGTAGAGTTCAACTCTCTGTGAAGAGGATAATTTCTTGCCTGAGGTCCCTCTATTTTGCCAGTCAATAGTCGTTGAGAGGCCTTTATCATGGATAGTGAATGTCATCGGAGCACCGACTCTGGCTCTTCGAGTTCTTTGTTCATCATCGAATGCTCGCCACTCAGGGGTTGTGTCAGCAATTTTTTCGGTTACGACACAGCCACAACCCATGCAGACTAACTCGGCAGCCTCATAATCTCTCATGAGTTTAGCTTTACCACATTCAGGACAGGTACGGACTTTTTGGCTAGTTTCTCCTACTTCACTTGACGTCGGGTTCTTTTCCTTGGACACGTGGCACCACTATCCTGAGTATACTACTTTTCCAACAAGCGATAATGGGTCTGATATTTTTGGAGTTATCGATATGTAGGGACTATTAACTGGCCCGAAAATGTCTTGTATCTTTCCAATCTCTCTAAGCTTGCTATTAAATACCCTTTCTCCAAGTTTCAAGTTAGTATCTGAATGAAGTCTCAATATTAATTTTCCACTCTTCGATACATGTAAGAACTTGTTAAGCCTCCTCAAAAAATCAACACTTGTTATATTAACAAGAAGGCGAAATGGCAGTTGAGACTATATTAACGTAGCGTTACTTTACAAATTAAAAAAAACCTAAGATAAATTCAAATCATGTTCACAGAAAAAAATCATCTTCACTTGTTACAAATTTTATTGAGGTTAGTTAATTTAATTCATTTCGACAGCTCGTCAAATATCAAACATTATGTTTAGTCAATCAACTTTCCTGTTTCAATATCAACAGAAAGACCAGGAGCAAGATCTTTCAATTTGTTTCCAAACTCTTTAGATCTTAA
Source organism: Candidatus Bathyarchaeota archaeon (assembly GCA_023144075.1). Taxonomy (GTDB): domain Archaea; phylum Thermoproteota; class Bathyarchaeia; order 40CM-2-53-6; family RBG-13-38-9; genus RBG-13-38-9. The sequence continues at coordinate 7,164 of JAGLGJ010000011.1, forward strand.
AATTTCAAGAAATACTTGTATTGATTCCTTATTGAGTCTATTTTTATTTATCGCGAAATCAAATCTTTCGAATGAATGGCTGCCGAAATCTAGTCCATTTTGCTCTGCAACGGTTCTAATACCAAATCCAACATCAACCTTGCCTTGTGACACTGCTGATGCCACAGCTGAGTGAGATTTCGCCTCTAAATCGTAACCATTTATTTTTTTTACGAGTTCCTGTAATGGTTTATTTTTTTTCTTCGCAACATACCCAAGACACATATCGATCAAAATTCTCGTTCCTGAACCCCGATTACGATTAATGAAACTTATTTCAGGGTTCAATAGATCTGAAAAATTATTAACTTTCTTAGTACTATCCTTTCTTGTCATGAATCCTTGTTCTCTAACATAACCTCTTACCAAAATAATTTTATTTTCTAAATCAAATCTTTTTATAAACGGCGTATTATAATCACCTGAGTTTTCATCGAGCAGATGTATTCCCGCGAGATCTGCTTCCCCTCTTTTTAAAGCTTGAAGACCTCCCATAGATCCAACATTTATTATCTTTCCTAGGACTGACCTAGTTTTTTCTGAAATGACTGTAAGAAGAATGTCTATTCCGACACAATGACTTCCAACAATAAGAAAATCTGAGGGCCTAATGTTTTGGTTGAAAAGATGAACTTGGACGGTTTCCCCCTCTACTATGACATCTCTATCGGATGAGACCCTTACAAATCCATCAGCAAGCGCTAAAGAGGTTATTGCACCCGAACCTGCCAGAGCAGGATAAGCAAGATAATTTCCACACTCTTCCTTAACAATATGAACAGGAACCAATTCTTGTTTTCCTCTCACAGAGATTGTTTTGAACGCAAGCCTTGCATCCACTGAAGGCATATGAACGTCAAACCTTATGCCAGATAATCTTCTTATCGTCGGTTTGACAAGTTCATAGAAAACCATTAAAGCTGATGTAGGATTCCCCGGTAATGCAAACAATGGTTTTCCAGCTACGATAGCTACCAGCGCAGGTTTACCTGGTTTAACTGCCAAGCCATTCGCAATTATCTGAGACCCTTCTATTGAAGAAATTATCTGTGGAATAAGATCGCGACTACCAGCAGATGTACTTCCAGAAGTCAAAACTAGGTCAGCTGACTCAACTGCTCTCTTCAGAATATTTCTTATCTCAACTTCATCATCAGGCACTATACCAAGCATAATTGGGGTTCCACCAGATTCATAGACCGCAGCAGCTATGGAGTAAGCATTTATATCAAAAATTTTCATTCTACTTAATTCTGAGCCGGGTGGAATCAACTCATTTCCTGTAGACAATATGGCTACTTTGGGAGACCCGATGACTATAACATTTTTTCTACCAATGGCGGCCATAATTGCTATTTCTCTCGACGTTATGATTTGACTTCTTCTCAGAACAACTTCGCCAGCCATAATATCCGAACCTGCCGCCATAACATTCTCACCTGGCGTTACAGATCGAGAAATCTCCACTTCATTACCTGAGGTTTTGGTGAACTCCACCATTACAACTGCACTGGCACCTACCGGTATCGGAGCTCCTGTAGAAATTTCTGATGTTTCTCCTTCATTCAGCGTCATAGTCGGAACTATTCCTGGTTCTGACTTACCGACTAATTTCAAAATTTTAGTTTTAACTTCATTGGCACTAAAAGTATCTTGAGCTTTGACAGCATATCCATCCATGGTCGATCTATCGAATCCAGGCACATCTATTGTTGAAGTCACATCCTCTGCTAGAACCTTTCCTAGAGCATTAGTCAATTCGACTTCATATGTAGAACAAGTCATTGAAATAGCAGTATCAATTCTTGTTTTGACTTCTTCTATTGTTAAAAGTGATCTGAAAATTCTTCGCTTGATCAATTATGATTCACATCCATGGTTCAGTATGCAATTTACTGAGTCCGAAACCTGAGAATCATAGCAGAAGTACTAACTATTTTTTTATCGCTCTATTTTTCTTAATCTGTTCTGCCAATTTTAGCAGCAGAGTTTTTTTACTGCTTCCTTGTTTTTCAACAACGAGATTTCCTGTATTTTCCCACCATGAGTCTGATCTTGCCGACTCTTTAATAATTTCAAATTTCAATCCTAATTGTTCTGCCGCCATTGAGATCTCATTCAACTTTGGCGACTTTATACAATATTCTTTAATCATTTTCCTACCACGGGCTACCGTCTTTAAAGAATTCAGGTTAGCAGGCCAGATTACAGCCTTTCCTGGCTGTTTCATAACACTTTCAGCAGCCTATCTTGTCTTCATTAAAATCGCATTAACAACGCCGTCTTGTCCCGGTCTTGAGGTTACGTGAGCTTCACCCAAAGGAGTAGCGATGATGGCCCCTTTTGTGATTATACCTCTCCTTTCATAATCAACATTTGAGGGGTTTCTAACTACATTTGTTATCTCAACTTTCTTCGTTACATTAGTTGATAGATTAGTGACATTGGCAATGTTGCAAGATAGGAGTCTAAGTTTTATGTTTCCTCCACAAACGTTAGATCTTTTCCTTTTTGTCTCTCCAACAGCTGTTTGTGCAGCTGTACCGCCTATTTCATAACTTCTTTTTCTTCGGTGGGCTCGTTTTCTTCCACCAGTTTTTTTCCGCTTTTTCAGATCACCATGCCACTGAGGCATCTTACTCATACTCCTTTAGAGTTTTAGATTCTCCACATTCCTGCGTCATATAAGCATTTTGTAATAATGTCGATTCATACTCTAGTATTTAGCTTTCGACGTTTGGTTTGAAATCTAAAGGTTTGCCAGATGATTTCTTACCTTTCGACTTTTGTTGTTCGAACATTTTTTGGAGTTGTTGCTTCATGGTACGAGAATCACTGCTAAGGCTGAAATAGTCAGCAAATACAGGAGTAGTCTTTAGTATTTTTGTTCTTCCTAGTTTTTCTTCGGAAGTTAAGCCTTTTTCTCGAAGAACCTTGATATGAGCATAGGCCAAGTTGCCTCTAACTTTCACTACATAGGCTTGTGTTACAGGTTGTTTGATAGCTATGAATGATAAGGTCTTGAGAGGCCCTCTCGTTAATAGTTTTCTAGTTACTAACTTCATTACTCCTTGAACAAGATCAGGTCGTAATTGCATCACATATCTGCCATCATGTAGTCGTAGTAACTCTAAACCACCATTAACTTCCTTGTACCGCGCTATCAGATTTTCAGCTAGAGACTTAACGGTCTCCTTAGATTTTTCATTGATAAGGGAAGAAAGAGTATCGATATCTAATGGTCTTCCGGCCGCATACAAAGCTGCCTCTATGAGATCCATTTTACGCTTATCTTTAGCCTTGAGGATATTGTATTGTAGCTGTGTCTTCACGAGGCCCTTTCACCTCAATCATTATGTCAGTGGAATCTGAATTCTGAAACAGTTCAACCTTCCCCCTACTTGCAAGAAACAGTATCAATATGAAAGTTCTTACAACCTCCAGCATATCCATCTTAATAGTCAGGTTTGTGAACGAAATCTGTTGTAGATTTCTGAATTCATGGCTAAGCTTATGATATAATGTCTCTAGATGGTCTTGAACATTGATAATAAAGTCGTCAAGTTCCTCAACCAAGGGGACAGGTTTGAGATCTGAAGTCTTATGTGAGAGTAATTGAACTTCGCTTTTGATGACTTCTTCAATAGATTGCAGTACTTCAGATAGTGGAGTTGCTGTGTATTCAAATCTTAACGGTAGCGGAAGCGGAGGTGGAACATCCTCATGAAGCCTTTGTAGTGGAGGTCGGGGCGGATCCTCCATTTTAAGAACTAATTCAGATTTCATTCTATGAATTATCGATGAACTTAAAAGTGCTGTTCCTGATGCTGAGAAATCAATATGACCCTTATGTTTCATTTCGGTGAGAAAGGCGTTTAGTAAATTTGCTATGTTCACATCCCAAGGTTTAACCCTATGCAACCTCAAAAGATCAAATAAGATAAGATATGGATGCCTCATCCAGAAGGGTTTCTTAGTTTCCGACATTACTTTTAACCTCCGGTTTTGGGAGGGATATTACTTGAGAGAATCCTCCTTGAATGAATATTCCAAAGACACCATCAGCCTTTGAAATTGTTGTGTCTTTTAAAGATACAACTATAAATTGAGAATTTTTAGAACGTTCCTTAAGTAAATTTGCCAGCCTCTGTGAGTTGATCATGTCTAAATGTGCATCTATTTCATCGAACACGTAAAAAGGCATCGGATGAATTTCTTGTAGGGCTAATAGAAAGCATACAGTTGAAACTGATTTCTCGCCACCACTTGCACTTCCTATAGAAAGCTCTGCTTTTCCAGGAAATGCCAAAGTCATGTCTAACCCTCCACTAAAGATGTTTTCTGGATTTTCTAGGATAAGCCTTCCTTTTCCACCGTCAGTGATTTTTGAGAAAATTTCGTTAAAGTTGTGGTTCAGCCTTTCAAAAACATCCATGAAGGTTTCACGTTTCTTTTGTTCTAGCTCATTCATAAATTTCAGAATTGATCGCTTCTCTTCTTCAATTTCATTTATACGTATAGATAATTGCTTGTAGTTATTCTTCTGCTCTTCGTATTGTGATACCGCAAGCTCGTTTATAGCTCCAATTTTGTCTAATTCATTTTTTAGTAAGTTAAGATTTTCTTCAATTTGCTTAATATCATTTGGGGAGACACTAGATTGTTCTTGAAATCCTTTTCTCGTCAATTCCTCCAGTAAATACTTTTTTTCAAGTTCTTTTTTGTTAAGTTCAAGGCTCAATCCATTTATTTCTGCTTTTATTGGGTCCTTTTCTTTTTCCATTTTATGAATTGATTCATCCAATTCCTCGATTTTTCTCTCTTTATTTGCAGCGTCTCGTCTAAGTGATTCCAGCGATTCCGCCAATTCTTGCCTTTCTTTTGTTGTATTAGTTAATCTGGCGGTCCATTCTTTTCGTTCGTTTTCAGATGTTTGAATTTTGTGATTAATTTCTTCCTCGCTTTTTTGGAGATATTTCAGTTGGTTCTCTATTCGTTCCATCGTTTGTGTTCTAGACTGGATCAACATGTTTGTACTCGCAATTTTTGAATTAACTGAGGTTTTCTTTCCCTTAAGATCATTTAGTTCTTGAATTAGTTCAGAATATTGTTTTTCATTATTGTTCAATTCATTTGATCGTATGGTGTTCTTTAACGAGGCACGTTCAGTTTCTAGTTTTTGAACAGTATGCGCAATTTCTAATTTTTTCTTGACAACAGATTCTAGACATCGTTCTGCGTTTTGAATTTGCTCAGTCAGAGCTCGAAGATTATCATTTGTTTTCGATAATTCTTTATCATTTACATCCATCTTTTCCTGAATGGATCTGAAGGTGATATCTGAATCTTCTAAAGATTTTTCTAGAACTATTTTTTCATCTTTCAAATGTGTTATTACTGTATTTATTGTATCTAGTTCATCTCTATCTTTTTCAATTAATTGAGATAGTGATGTTATCGCATTCTTAAAATCGTTTAAAGATCTTGATCTAGGTGCTATTGAGCCTATATCAATAGGTTCCCTGAAATGGCCGCCTTCTAAGATACCCCCGACTTCATAGAGATCCCCATTTAAGACAACACTTCGAAACCCCTCCAGAGCGGAATTATATGCAGCTCTCTGACTTTCAGTAAGAATAGTATCACCTAAAACGTAATTGGCAGCCGGCCCAACTAATGCATCATATTTGATGCAATCTATTATTCTTCCTAACACACCCTCGATATCTGGAACTTCGTTTATTGGTTCGGTATTAGCTGCTAAATCCAAAGGTATTATTTTAATTCGACTAAGTTTAAGCTTTTTTAATTGTTCAACACAAGTGAAAGCCGTTGCTATATCTCGAACAATAATAGCTTCTGACCAATCACCACAAGCAGCAAGAACGGCTTTCTCAAATTTTTTATCAGGCTTAATTAAATCTCTAAAGCGACCGATTATGTTTGTTAGGTATCCTGAATTTTGTAGCTCTAAGAGTTCGTCTATCGCCATCTTATCTGGAGCTAAAATATCCGCCATATTTCTTTTTGTATCGAATTCAACCATTGATTCATTAGCCATTGTTGCAATCTTTCCAGCTTCATTTAGTTGTTCTTGCTGCAGGTCAAAATAATCTGTATGATTTTTCATTTCTTCATTGATCTGAATTAATCTTTCTTTCTTTTGCTTTGCATATAACTGAGTCTCGTCATTCTTTTTTAAAAGATCACCAATAGATTCCTTTAAGATGATCTCTCGATTCTTAATGTCATTCAGCTGTTCACGAAGAATTTTTATCTTTGCTGATTCAACATCTGATTGAGAATTCAGCTTCACATATTCCTCTCTAGCTATCTCATGATCATTTTCTAACTTATCTAAACTATCGGATTTTTCTATTACAGATGATTTAATCTCAGTTATTCTGCCAGATAATTCATTTACTAAATTCTGTTTATTTTCCAATAAGGTTTCTATTTTCAAATCTTCTTCAGAAATATTTGAAATTTCGTCTTTTAAAGAATTTATTTCGTCCTGCTGTTGTTTAATATCTTCTTCAAGATTTTGTCTCTGACGTTGAAGAACACTCAAGTTAGATTTGTTAGTATCGATCTCTGCCTTGAATCTACTTATCTCGGAATTTATTTCACTGAGTTGTTCTTCAAGTTCTTCTAACTTGTGCCCTCCTTTATCCATTAATCGGTTTCTTATGGTTTTTAATTCATTTTCCATGCTTGATTTAGAGTTTGAGACAGTTTCAAATTCATTCACAAGTTTATTTAATTGCGATTCTTTAGATTGATTTTCATTCTGGATATTTTCAATTTCTTTTTTAAGATCAGAAATCTTGTTTGATATTATCTGAGACTCAAGTCTAGCTATTTCTTTTATTAAAGTAGAATGTCTTAAGAAGTCATTTCTCTCTTTTTCAAGTGATTCAACTCGAAGCCGTACTTCATCCACTCTCGCTGAAGCTATTCTTATGTTTGTGTCAGCTTGATTGAGTTGAACTTGAGCTTCCGTCTTTCTGGCATCGTATATTCCTAATCCAACTAGATCTTCTACTATCTTTCGCCTTTCTTCAGAGGTGACTTCAGCTAGTCTAGTTATAGCGTGTTGTGGAACAATATTGTAGCCACCTACATTGATATCGGCCGATGCGAGAAGTTCTGTGAGTTGTTTACGTGAGGATCT
>JAGLGJ010000110.1 GCA_023144075.1 Candidatus Bathyarchaeota archaeon
GTCTCGATCTGATTTTCAACTCTTCTGAATTTTGATTCTTCAGTCTCAAGTTTACAGATTTCCTCCTCTAATTGCTCTGCCGATAAAGAAGTTGGTTTACGTTTTTTTGAATATTGTTTTATTCTCTGCTCTATCTCTTGCATTTTCTCATTAGAGTTGTCAATATTTTGTTTTTCTTCTTCCGTTGATTTGGTTTTTTCACTAATTTGTTTCTCAAGTTGTAATTTTAATGTTTGAGTTTCTACTAATTTCTCGCTATCTTTGAGTAATCTTTCATATTCTATTTTTATTTTTTTCAGGTGTTCCTGCTCTTTTGATTCTTTTATCTCAAGTTCTACTAGACCCTTGTTTATTTGCGCTTTCTCTTTTTCTTTCCCCTTTTGATTTTCCTGCTTTGATTCTAGCTCTTTGCTGCTGGCTTTGAGTTCAACTAATTTGTTTTTAATTTCATAGTTAATTTTAGAAGAGTTTTCGATAGCAATTTTGTATTCTTCAAGTCTGAAAGCCTTTCTCAGAGTCTGGAGTCGTATATCCGGTTTGTAAGTCAGAATTGTTTTCATTTCTTCTTGTGGTGTAAAAACCGCATATCGATATATCCAGCTCTGCGCTTTTGGATCTTCAGGTTCGTTGAAGTGTAGGATACCTAGTATGCGTTGTTTAAGCTCTGAGGGTTCTAAGCTAAGTTTTCCTTCAGGGTCTATAATATATCCAGAACCTTGACGAACTGACTTGCCTTTCTTTTCTAGGGTTCGATTGACTGTGTATTCTTTGCCGTCAACATCGAAGGTCAAGGATACATTTCCTTGTTGTGCACTTAGTCTGAGTAGTGAGCTTCCCTTAATTGAGCCTAAACCGAATAGAGCGAATTCAATAGCCATCAGGATTGTTGATTTGCCAGAACCGGTTGCTCCTTCAAAAAGTATTATGCCTTCTGGAAAATCGACTTTGAGTTCGTTATAGCTGCGGATGTTTTGTAACTCAAGTGTTTTCAACATCATGATGAAAAGACTTCCTTGAGTTGGAAGGTTCGGATTCCTTGTTCTTTCATTCTTTCCGTATAGTCTTGTTTTGATTCACCGGATTTTACTGGTTCACGTAAGATCTTCAATAATTCCAAGGCTAATCGTAGGCCTTTGTCTCCCTTGAGTAGATCTTGGGATACTTTTATGGTTCCTAAGTTCTCTTGCAATAGTTTTCGTTCTATTGTTGATGCGTCTTCTCCTGCAGCTTTGATCATTGCGTACTCTTTTGATTTGAGGCCGTGCCTGTTTAGATAAACTGTCAGGGCCCCTTTTGTTACAAGGTTTTGTCTTAATATTGAGAAATTGATGTCAGATGTTTTTCCACCCGATAGTTCACCTTTAATTCGGAGTGTAACAACTTTGTCGATGACGTCAATCGATTCTAGTTCTTCAGTGAGCAGTTTTTCGGCTTGTTGAGAGTTCCTGTCTTCAACATCTAACTCTTTGAATAGAAACTCACATACTTTGATTGGTACAAATTTTATTTCATCGATAGAGTCTCCAAAGCTTACTATGTAGAATCCTCGCTTCTCTCCTTTACCGCTGGTTTCATGATCTCGGGTCTGACTGCCGAATAGAGCCCCAGGAAAAATTATGTTTTTATAATCTGGGAGGTTGTTCTCAAGTCTTTCATGGACGTGTCCTCCTGCATAGTAATCGAATCCTTTGGGAAGAACCGATATTGGACACGATTCTGCTTTTGACAAGTATGCTGGTTTAAGCTCATCGAGACATGCATGAAAGGCAAAGATCTTGAATCCAGATTCTTTTTCTAGTTTTTCTCTGTCAAGTATTTCATAATATTCTTTATCAAGACCACCTTTTCTTCCCGAAATTCCTACGAATTTAGCGTTAGTTTTTTGGTCAGTGAAAAAGTCTAGCTTCAGTTTTTCATCTACAATTTTTCCACTAACTATTTTCTTGATAAGTCCGGCGCTCTCAATAATGTCTACTATAGACATACCATTTGGAGTGTAGTCATGGCTTCCGTAGATGACGTAGACGGGTATTTCTTTATCTAGGAGTTGTTTGAGTCGTCGTACAGCTTCATCTACGATTTGGAGATCTGGGTTACTCACGTGGAAAAGGTCTCCACAGATTAAAATGAAATCCACATTTTCTTCCAGACACGTATCTATTGTTTTGTTGAAGGCTTCCATTTCAAATCTGGAGAGAATAGGGTCAGAGTTTGCTCCCAGATGTAGGTCAGAGATATGGGCGAATTTCGGCAAATATTATCATCCGGTAAACTGAATCTTTTCTTTCTTGGAATTTTGACTGTTTTGACTCTTAGCGTAATCTTCGAATTTGGGGATTTGGATTGGAACGGCAAATTTTGTGAAGATGCTTGTTACGATGGCTTCACCTTTGTCAAGGCTTGCAATGTTTCTGTCATCTTGTGATAGATCTTGGGCTGCACTATCAATTATTGCACGTCTCTCTGTGGACATCTCGTTTCCTAGGATGATCTTTGTGTTTAGATTTGTGAGTATATCCCTTGGGATGGCGCTGGTAACTTGGGTTATTGCGATAAGGCCTATCTGGAATTTTCTTCCTTCACGTGCGATTGTGCTGTAGATGTTGTCTCCGCTTTGTTCTAATTGTTCGTGACCTAATACTCGAGGTGCTTCTTCTATGACTATGCTGACTGTCGGTTTTTCTTGAAGAGTCCCCTCAGTTTTGTAATTTTGATATCTTTCCAAGATCTCGTTTGCAATTATGCTGCCTACGAGTAATTCTGTTTCATCACCAAGCTTGGAAGTATCAAGAATAACGATCTTACCATTCTCAAGAGCATTGACTATGTCTTTGATGGTTGATTCTCCTGCGGAGTCTGAGAATATTCGGTTTATAGAAACTAGATTTCCTTCTTCGTTGATTCTTATTCCAAGTCTAGTTCTGAATATTCTTTGAAGAACTGCTCTAGTTGTCCGATTTACTCCTTCGATGTCAGTTCCTTTAGCAACTTCTAGCATCCAGTTTTGTCCAAAGTTTTGTCTGTAACTTCTGATGGCTTGCTCTTGAGCATCTGTCAATCTGACTATACCGTTCAGATGGTCTGGGTCAATTGAACCAAGATTTATGATTAGGGTATTGGTTCCTGCCGGGGGATCTGATGTATAGTAGAGGAGATTTCCTTTCTGGTGTTTATGATCTTTTAATCCTAAACTATTTCTGCCATAATATTCATCATGAGGATCTAAAACGAGAATTCCAAATTTTTTCTTGTCAAGAATGCTCCAGAGCATTACTTTTATGAGATTGCTCTTGCCTCGTCCTGTAGTTGATGGTACTAGGACGTGATGTCGTAGAGCTTCCTCGCCGTCAAGGTAGACTTTGACATCTACTATTTTACTGCCGCTTCTGATTTTTCCTAAATATATTGGGTTTGTGGGCATGCTGAGAAATTTTAGATCATCTGGTGTGATGGCTCTCACTGTACCGAAAAAATCTGGTAAGATCTTTGGAGAGCGTGGTGTATCTGTGACGTTTAGGATCCCTCTTGCTTCGGCTAAAACATAATTTCGTAGGTGTGGTTCAACGAATCCCAGATTGGATCCTATTCCTTCTAACTTCATTCCTGACAAATGTTCTCTCATTGGTTGAGGTATTTGGCTTCCGTAAATGAGATCGTATACTTGTAGGATTAGATATCCTTCACTTGTACCGGCGACTAGAAGATCACCAAGCTCAATCTTAGAGTTACTTTTTTCTCGGATTAAAATTTTAGTAAACTCGCCTGCTATAATCTGGCCGCAGATGTCAGAATTTTCCGTCATCATCACCATTCCTTCAATTTATCTAGGATATCGTGAGCATCATTTGATTCTATGTATCTTGAAAGCTTTGGCCAGGAGCCGATTTTTGCGAGTTCTGAGAGAAGCATAGTTCGATGAGTTTCTACATCTGAGCCAGTGACTTTTGCGTTGGCATCAGCGTCTATTAATCCGTAGGGATAGCCTGGAAAACCTACGTCACATGAATTTTCATATAAACGACTGAAGATCTCTGTGAATTCATTTTTTGAAAGTTCCTCAGCTTGTTTAGCTTGAATCTCATATCTGAAGACTCTTTCACTTTCAGGTCTTAATCGACATATGAAAATTGCAGCATCATGTTGTGGACTTTTAGATATTGCTACTGGATAATAGTACCAAGGTGGCTCAATTTTATTGTCTGCAGCGAATTTCCTTAGTGCTGCTAAGAGAGACAATCCCGTAGTTGTGAATAATGTACTGGTTTTTGACAATCCAGTATAGAAAACACCTTTCCTACT
>JAGLGJ010000111.1 GCA_023144075.1 Candidatus Bathyarchaeota archaeon
GGAATAGGTCTGATTACTGAAAAAGGTGGACGACGCCAAGATACTGCCATCGGAATTTTATGGGCAGTCGGAATGGCATTAGGAATAATTTTTATCGGTTTAACACCAGGATATGCGCCCGATCTTTTCAGCTATCTATTCGGAAATATTCTAACAGTACCCAACTCAGATTTGTTTCTAATGGCAATACTTGATATCATCATAATTGGAATCATATTCCTTCTTTACAAAGAACTCTTAGCAGTATCTTTTGACGAAGAACATGCATCTATATCTGGAATTCCTTCAACCAAGTTAAATCTAATGATTATGTGTTTGACGGCCCTAACAGTTGTAATGCTGATCAGAATCGTAGGAATGATACTTGTCATAGCTTTATTGACTATACCTGCTGCTGTAAGTGAACTCTTCAATACGAGATTAAAAAATATACTATTTCATTCTGTAATTTTAAGCGCTGTATTTGCTATCATAGGTCTATTTGCCTCATATCTTTTCGATCTGGCATCTGGGGCGACTATCATACTTACCGCTGGAATAGCTTTTTTCATAGCATTATTGATTAAAAACCAGCATTCATGATTCGAATTCTAACATCAATTCTTTTTGGAACAGTGTAGATAATTGATAGATCGATCTCTTATTGAATCTGCTATAGAAAGGGCAAATAGCATATTCAAAATAAGAGTTCCAGTCAGAAAAACAAGCAAAAGACAGTTCATTGGACCCGCTAGATACGACTTCATGAAAGATTCCGTCGAACTAATTCCCACCTTCATTGAAGAATATTGCAGTAAATTCAATTCTGAAGAGAAACTCATTACTCATGCTATATGTCATGAGTTTGGGCATGCAAAAGAAAGCAGATATTTTGCGCAAGGAGAAATATTTCCGTTTTACTTAAAGATCTCAAAAATATCCAAAATAACTAAACCGATTGCCCTAAGTCTTCACAGTTTAAACAAACCTATAGGATACCTCATGAACGGCCTAATAGATTATTCAATAGATTACGAACTGAAAAATTATGGGATAAAAAATGTTGCCGCGAGATACAAAATAAATCTTATCCAAAAATATTTACTGTCAAAAACTTCTGCCAAGAAAAAAAGTATGCCAACTGAAAAACTTCAGGCATTGTTCAATCTTACGATTGATATTGGGTATTATGATTTTGCAGAACTTACGAACCCTGAAAAAGAAGTTATTATTGACTACTACAAATACAACGAACTATTTGAAAAATGGTCTTCAATACAGTCTATTATGAAATCTAGAAATTTCTGTGAAGTTGATAGCTTTTATGAAACAATGCAGAGTTTATTCTCAGAGCTACTAGGTATAAAAATAAGTACGAATTCGCATTCGCGAGCAGAGCTTACAGCCAAACTAGGCAGTTTACCGGATTTTTGGAAAAAGGATGTCTATAATCTACTCTATCTTGGTTGAGATTGTTTAGGTAATGAATTAGTTAACATAACTTTTTGGAAAAAATGACATTAAAACTCATCTATTCTTCAAGAATTACTGAATCATAAACTTCTACTATGTTGTTTACCTCAATAATATCTAGTTCGTAACCTTCATCTCTAATATAATCTTCAATATCGATCAGTTCAGGTTTTGTGGTTATTATTGTCAGTCCTGGTGCAGGGTGGGTTTCCTCCGTCTTGTAAACGACAGCCACGCTCTGTTCATATGGTACTAGAAATTCTTTTGCATCAAATCTCGCACTTGCCAATGCTTTTTCAATTAAACCACCTACTTTTCCAATAGACCCATCAGGATTGATTGTTCCAGTCATTAGAATGCTAGGATCTGCTGTTTCATCATTTATCGCTGCAAGCAACGCAACTGTTAGCGCTGCTCCAGCGCTAGGACCATCTAAAATTTCAGTTTCGCTATCAGCTATTACAGTTAGTATTACATCTGTAGTTTTAAGGGATTGATTTGTCAATTCTTCCGCAACAAGAATAGCCGTATTTGCACTTGTCTGGAGATCTATTCCTATCTTCGGCTCTGTATTGATTAAAAGTCTTCCTTCCCCCTCTCTAAGTTCCAGATGAACCGTCATGATAATGCCTTCATACACCAACTCGCCCATAGATCCACTCGCCGTGCGAACTGCTACTATGTTAATCTGGGATCTACCTGATATTCCGAAATTGGCTGTACCATTTGATCTCGAAAGTCGAGAATAATAATCAGCTTGTGATCTGTAATAGGATAGTTGGTTTTCTAGTAAGCTTAATTCCTGCTTCATCGAATTGATTGTTTTTGTAAGGTTCTGATTTTGGAAAATCAAGGACTCATATTGATCGGATTGGGTTTTGGGGCGATCTAGATTTGAAAGAACTACAGATACCAATAATATGTTGACTAGAATGCTTATTATAAGTACTGTCTTGAGAGTTTTTTTCGCGTTATCTAAAGGCGGCTCCAACTTGCATCTCATGCTACCGCATCAATAACTCAAACTTAAACTTGTTCCTATTACCGTAAAATAGAAAAGTTGTTTCCAAAAAGATTAATCAGGCTGATTTATTCATTTAATGTAAGGTTTTAATTATGTCTGAAGAGATGCGGATCATCGAAACTAAGCCTCTTGATTCCGTCAAACATTGTCTTGTTGGTATGCCCGATACAGGGTTAACCGGTATGATCGCTGTAAGCCAGATAGTAGAATCAATGAAGTTACCGGAAATTGGACACATAGAATCAGATCTATTGCCACCAGTTATGGTAATCCATGATGGTGAACCAAAGGTTCCGATAAGATTCTTTGGTGACTCGAATCTCACGGTACTAACTTCAGAGACGCCGATTGGCACTAGAGCTATTGCTCCTCTCTCAAGAAGCTTAACTGCTTGGGCTGTTAAAAAGAAAGTTGAGATGCTTGTCTCTGTTAGTGGTATCGCAGTTCAGAATCGTATGGAAATTAAGATTCCTCAAGTTTTCGGGGTTGCAACAAACGAAAAAGGTAAGAATCGTCTAAAAGAAGCTGAAATTCAAGTATTAGAAGAAGGATTCATGGTAGGCCCGCACGCCATGATAGTTAGAGAATCATTATCGAAAGGACTCACAAATCTAGTGATACTTGCTCAATCACACTCAGGATATCCTGATCCTGGAGCTGCAGCATCAGCAATAAATGCAGTGAATAAACTTCTCAATCTAGAAGTGGATGTCAAGAAACTCCTTGAAGATGCTGAAGGAATTAGGGTAAAAACACGTGAACTAATGCAAAGAACTACCAAATCTCTTGAGGGAATGGCTAAAACACAAGAGCAGGAACTTCCGGCGATGTATGGATAATATAAAGTAAAGTGAGGTATGAAAAATTGTTCAAATCCTTTGATGACCTTGAAAGAGAGATTGATGAGACTTTTGAAGAATTAATGTCAAGTCGACCAATGTGGGATAGCTCGACTGGAAGACTTGAACCTCTAACTCAAGTTATAGAATCGTTGGACAAGATAGTTGTAACGATGGATCTTCCCTTAGTACGAAAAGAGGATATACATCTAACAATTGAAGAAAAATATCTAAACCTTGAAGCACCGTTAGCTCGATGTGTTAAATATGAACGGTGGGGAGCTCATAGTGATTGCGAATTCAGTTCTTTCTATAAAACTGTAAATCTTCCAACTAGAGTTAATCCTGACGAAGCCAAAGCAAAATTCTTAAACGGTGTCTTATCGGTCGAGTTGCACAAAACCGTCAAAGGTAAGAAAATAAACGTAGAATAAACTTCCAGATAATTATCGATTAGCGTCCACTACAGAAATTTAGTATACTTCAAATTTCATCTTCCATTTTAGGGGAATGAAAGTGGCTGGCAAGACTGCTGTAGTAATCGGAGAACAACTTCGTGAGTATGATCTAGGTGCCAAACACCCTCTAAGGCCAGAACGTCTTAAGATTGCGTTAGCTCTTGCAAAAAATTATGAGCTTATCTCTTCAGTCGATATTCTAACTCCTAGATTGGCAAAATTTGAAGAACTTCTTCTATTTCATACGGCAGAGTATGTGAATAAAGTCAAGGAGTATAGCCGTCTAGGCTATGGATTGCTGGATGCTGGAGATACGCCTGCCTTTAGTGGATGTTTTGAAATAACTAGTTGGGTTGTTGGGGCTTCACTCGTAGGAATAGAGGCGATTATTAATGGAAAGGCTGACCATGTATTCAATTTAAGTGGGGGGCTTCATCATGCCCATCCCGGTAAAGCTTCAGGATTCTGCATTTTCAATG
>JAGLGJ010000112.1 GCA_023144075.1 Candidatus Bathyarchaeota archaeon
ATAGAGAAACTAAAACCTTTGATCTTGACAGAAATGGGAACTCCGGTAAAATTATGGGGACTCGCGTATAGTTGTCGTCTACCTTCTCATATCTCTGAACGGATGGCCAAATCAGCTCAGAAACTTCTTGCACAGGAAGGTTATGATGCAACGATAATCACAGAATCACTAAACGAACGTGATATGAAATGTTCAATTGATCCAGGCTGCGGAATTATCCTCTTCTCATCGCTCTCTTCAGGAGGAATATTGGGAGGTGATGCGTTGGGAAAACTTGGGAAACCAGCTGAAAAGGTAGGAGAGGAAGCAGCATCTCATATGTTGCATAGTCTCGAGCAATCCGCCCCTGTTGATCGATTCTTAAGTGATCAGCTGATTATCTATGCTGCCTTGGCTGGTGACAAATCAGAAATAAAAGTTACAGAACTTACTCTTCACACTCTAACTTGCATTGAATTATGCAAGAAGCTTCTTGGAACCACTTTTCACATTGAAGGTCGAATTGGTGAGCCATCTCATATAACCTGTAACGGTATCGGTGTTTCTAACAAGAATATTTTCTAACTATCTTTGGTGATGGTCTTCTTTGTCCAAAGAAAATCGCCTGTCTTAATGTTCTTGATAGTGATTATTCTATGCATAGGGATTTGATTCTCATTACTTTGATCTTTGTATATGAACCATGACTTGCCTACTTGTGTGATAAGTGATGCCGCTATTGTCTTTTGATCCTTTGGGGCTCCACGGTGTATGTAAGTTATCTCAAAATCTTCAATATTTGCTCTTTTATCCCAAAATATCTTGTTAAAAATGTTCTTTAGTGGAATCATGGCATTTGCTCCCTTCTGATACTTTCGACATCAAACTTAAATGAGCGACTTAATAAGATGGAATGCATTCTGGGTTGGTGAAGTCTATGTCTCAAATGATCCCTTACATTCCAGGTGCTACGACTGTTGGAATAGTCTATCGTGATGGTGTACTTTTAGCTTCTGAAAGAAGGGTGTCATATGGTTATTTTGTTATGAGCAAATCGGCCAGAAAGGTCTTCAAGATCACTGACACAATAGGAGCTGCATGTGCAGGTTTAGTTTCGGATATGCAAATCTTGGCCAAAGAAGCTTCTGCATATGCTAGTATATACACTTACGAGAATGATCGTCCTATCTCTGTTAAAGCCACTGCCAAAATGGTGGGAAGCCTACTATTTCAGAGGCGCTTCATGCCATATATTACACAGACTATCATCGGAGGAATAGATCAGGATGGGCCAAGTCTATACGTTCTGGATTTGCTTGGATCTGTATTACCTGATAAATATGCCTCGGTTGGAAGTGGGACAGAGATATCCATGGGAGTTTTGGAAGACGAGTACAAAGATAACATGAGTCTAGACGAGGCGAAAGATCTGATTAGAAGAGCCATAAAGTCAGCGCTAGCCAGAGATGCTGCAAGTGGAGGAGACGTTGATCTTCTAATAATCTCGAAAGAAGGAACCAAAACAGAGATTATCACGTTCAAATAGAATTTTTTGAAATTTCCTATTGATCTATTATTATCTAGAAAGGGCTCAAAGAAATGCAGACATCTAGTTTAGAACATAAACTCTATAAAGATAATTCTCACTCAACTTCTAACATAGATTCTAATTTACTTCGAGTTCTTAAAAGACAAAAATATCAAATTATTGGCAATCACTCTGCTGTTAAGAAATGTCGTTGGCTTCATATGAGTCTCGTTGAAGGCAGATCATGCTACAAATCAAAATTCTATGGTATCAAATCACATAGATGCATTCAATTTACTCCTTCCACAATTTGGTGCACCCAAAGTTGTCTTCACTGTTGGAGGATCCAGAAAGGGGAGTCAAATCTATCATGGGATGAGTCAACTTCAGAAATTTGGGATGCACCATCAAAAATAGTAGATCTCGCAATAGCTAGTCAAAAAAAAATCCTTAACGGCTATAAGAGTCAAGTTCTCTCTGGTAAGATCAAATCAGACGTTTATCAAGAAGCTTTGAAACCAAAACACATAGCCATAAGTCTAGCTGGGGAACCCACACTATATCCTGACCTAGGTGAACTCATTTCAGAATTTCATAATTTGGGAATGACAACTTTCTTAGTTACAAATGGAACGAGACCAGATGTATTAAAGAATCTTTCAGAGGAACCCACTCAATTATACATCTCACTATCTGCTTCAAGATCTGAACGATATCAAAAGATATGCAAACCTCGATCTAAAATATATTGGCAGAAGCTATTGGAAACTCTAAATTTATTGAAGAGTTTTAACTGTCCCTCTGCCATTAGACTCACACTCGTAAAAGGACTTAACCTCGAAGATCCTCAAGGCTACGCTAAAATAATCTCAAAAGTTGACCCAACATATATAGAACCTAAAGCTTACATGTATATCGGCTATTCAAGAAAGAGATTAGTATTTGAAAATATGCCGACATATAAACAGGTTCGAGAATTCTCCTTAAAATTGGCTGAGTACACCGGATATAGAATTATTGATGATTCCGTAGAAAGTAGAGTCGTTCTTTTAAGCAAATTGGAAAAACCGATAAAAGTTTGCTAAATTAAATATTAAATGTGGTTCACATTGCTTAAGAAAACTGATATCAAGCTTATTCAAGAGAGTCTCCTAGATCTAAGTACGGCAAGAGACAGTATTTTTGAATTCTCACGAATTTCAATCAGATCCTCGGGGAGCGCGATCGTAGAATTGCATCGTGGAAATACAGAGAAAGCCGCGATGCATTTACGTAATGCTGAGAGCTCGATTAGAGATCTAGAAGGAATTCTAGGAAAGAGGAAAGAGTTGAAATATCTGGGAAATGTAACTGTTGCCTATCAAGAATATGCCGAAGCAAAAATACTGTACGGGATTATAACTAAAAATAAATTATTATCACTTAAAGAAGTTGATGTTAAGATCGAGCCTTACCTTCTTGGTCTTTTAGACTTCTTGGGGGAACTTCGTCGAAGATGTCTGAATTTTCTTAAAGAAGGAGAACTTGCAGATGCTGAAAATATGTTAAGAATTATGGAGGGTATACATGAAGACTTGTATTCGATAGATCACACACGTATAATATCAGGTTTCAGACATAAAATGGATACTGCTCGGAAATTGATCGAGATAACGCGAGGAGACGTAGTTAATGAATTCAGAAGACTATCCTTAGAAAATGCTCTAAAGAGTCTTGAAAAGAGACTCTTGAAAAGTGGATCAAAACAAACTAGCTCATAGAATGAATGATTTTTCTTGATTCAGCTAGTCTATGGGAAAGGTAAAGTGGTTCTGGTAATCTGTGATTGCGAAGACAATTAATAGTAATTTTCACTGTAGATTCTAGACTAATCATGTGACCGGGAGAAACATATATCGGCTGTCCAATTTTTGGCTTAATAATATAACCGATTGTCTCATGATTGGATTTGAGCGGTTCAGCATCACCAAATTTTCTAGGTATTTTAATAACTTCTCCGAAAAGCTTGGAGCCAGCTATACCAATAGTTGGGTTTTGTATTTTTACTCCAACATGTGAAGCACAACCAAATCTTCTGGGATGTGCCAACCCGTGAGCGTTAATCATAAAAACGTCTGGTAATACATCAAGACTTTTAATTATTTTAACTATTGGCGGGCCCTCTCTAAACCAGAGAAATCCCGGCCAATAGGGAAAATCTAATCTCGTTAAAGCTGTCTTTTTCTCTATGATTTCAAAATTTTCATAATTTACACAAACGTAAGCTGCTATGACATGATCTTTGATAAAAGATAGATCGACTGCACCAATTTTTCTAATAGGTTTTGCAAAAAGATCAGTAATTATTAAATCTCTAGAAAGATTATTTTGAATATTGATAAGTTCCTCCCTAGTCAACATTTGATATTTTTGATTATTCACCTTATCAAGTGCCATCCTAGAAAGATTCTATAATGATATGTTCTCATGATTTTAACTCAAACTAAAAATATTTAGAAAAGCGACAAATATAATCTCTCCGAAGAAATATTATTCGATCTGGCTATCATTTGTTTACCTTCAAAATATGTTAAAAAGAATATGTAAAAATGAAAAAAATAATTTTCTCAAGATACAAATTAATAGTAGAAAAATATTTGATGATGATTTAAACTATGAATACGTTTGAGAAGAGCGCCCTCAAAGCCAATCTCCTAATAACT
>JAGLGJ010000113.1 GCA_023144075.1 Candidatus Bathyarchaeota archaeon
GATAGCTGAGATTTGGCGTTTCGGAAGTGTTGTCAGATCATGGCTACTCGATTTGACATCACAAGCTCTTGAAGAGGATTCCGAATTAAAGAACATTGCACCGTATGTTGAGGATTCGGGCGAAGGCCGTTGGACAATATTTGAGGCTATTGATTTAGACGTTGCAGCACCGATCATAACCTTATCACTCTTAAGACGACTGCGATCCCGAGACAATGAATCCTTTGCAGATAGAATACTAGCTATTATGAGACAAAAATTTGGTGGACACGCGGTCAAGAAATAAAATGTTAAAAAAACAAATTGAGCCACATATTTTCATCATTCTAGGTGCGACTGGCAATCTAGCTCGTCGAAAATTATTCCCCGCCATATACCGGCTATCAACTAAAGGTGCACTTCAAGGAAAATCCGTAATACTTGCAGTGTCACGAAGCAAAGAATACGATGATAATACTTTTCGAGACCAAATCAAAAACATACTCGGAACCACGGGATTATCCATTAATGATAAAGCCTTCTCGGAATGGTGTGAAAAATGTTTACACTATCACTCCATCGGTAATGGAAATCTAGAAGACTACAGAAAACTTTCCGATCGAATCTTGGAATTGGAAACCCAAAAAGAGCTTCCGAGTAATCGAGTTTTTTACATGGCTTTGCCGCCTGACGCTTTTCCTCCTACTATCAAAGGTCTTGGAGAGAGCGAACTTAACAAAGAGTCAGGTTGGACACGAATCGTTATAGAGAAACCTTTCGGACGCGACTTGGAATCAGCAAGACAACTCAATAATTTAGTTCATAGATATTTTCAAGAATCCCAGATTTATCGAATTGATCATTTTCTTGGTAAAGAGACAGTTCAAAATCTACTAGTCTTTCGTTTTGCAAATGCGTTTTTTGAACATCTATGGAATCGCGAACATATCGAAAGTATAGATATTGTAGTCGCCGAGAATCAAGGAATTGAAGGAAGAGCTAATTATTATGAACAGAGTGGTGCACTACGTGATATGGTGGAGAATCATTTAACACAACTATTGACTTTAGTTGCGATGGAGCCTCCTATCACTTTTGAATCAGATGCAATACGTAATGAGAAAATAAAGATACTCCGTCAAATAGTACCAATCAGATCAGAAGATGTAGTTTTCGGACAATATGCAGAAGGGATGATAGATGGTAAAAAGGTTAGGGGCTATAGAGGAGAATCAGGGGTATATCCAGAATCTAAAACAGAAACTTTTGTTGGATTGCGTTTGGAGATAGCAAACTGGCGATGGGCAGGAGTACCATTTTTCCTATTTACTGGAAAACGTATGCCTCAAAGGATTACTCAAATAAAAGTACGATTTCAATGTGCACCTGTATCAATTTTCGCACCATTTGGTCCTGCCTGTTCTGTACAACCCAATGTTTTGATAATAACAATACAGCCCGATGAAGGTTTTGACCTCAAAATACAGGTAAAGTCCTTGGGTCAGCCAATGAACCTAACCACACAAAGTCTAAACTTCAAATATTCGGACACCTTTGGATTACCTCCAGATGCGTATGAAGCCCTTCTTCTTGACGTGATCAACGGCGATCAAACTCTATTTGTACACTCCGATGAAGTAGAAAGTGCTTGGAGCCTCTATACACCTCTTTTGAAAATAGATAAACCCATTCGACTATATCCAGCTGGCAGTGGTTATCCTCCTGAGACAGATCGCCTCTACATGCGATAGGCATAGAAAGATGATTAAACCCAAAGATAATAAGTTCATATTTCCAAATCTGAATACTGCCAGTAGGATTATGGCAGAAGAAATAGTTGACTTGATTAATTCAGCAATAAATAAGAATGGCCGTTTCATGCTAGCCCTATCAGGTGGTAACACGCCACGTACTTTGTATGGCCTCCTTGCTTCAGAATTCTCAAATAAAATTCCTTGGGAGCATGTTCACCTGTTTTGGGGAGATGAGAGATATGTACCAAAAAATCATGCTCAAAGTAATTTTGCTATGGCATATAATTCATTTATTTCGAGAGTGAATATACCTCAAGGAAATGTTCACAGAATTCCAGTTGAGAATGGTTCACCAGAGAAATCAGCTGAATTGTATGAAATGTTACTTAAAAAAATGTTCGATTCTACAGAAAAAAATGATTATCAATCATTCGATTTGATATTGTTAGGGATGGGAGAGGATGGTCATACAGCATCACTCTTTCCTGCAAATCCAGTTTTGTTTGAAAAACACAGATTAGTATGTGCTGTTAATGCTCCACCGGAGATGAAACCAATTCACAGGATAACAATTACCTTTCCGATAATCGATAGAGCAAATTGTGTTTTTTTCCTTATTTCTGGAGTTAAAAAAGAGAGAATACTAAAATTAATTTTTAACAAAACAGAAAAAGCTAAGAAGATGTATCCTGCAGCGATGGTAAATCCAAGAGGTAAAACTGTTTGGTTTATTGATTCTAATGGGATGAGTGATATTAAATCCATGTAAAGATTATAATATTGCTTTTCTCAATTTTCTTAAGCGTATACTATACCCGATAATAAATTTCTGTCATCAAACAACAGTCTTTCCAAACGAAAAGTATGCGGTTACAAGAATTCAAATTCAGAATTATTCTCAAGAATATTTCTTTTTATTGACATCTTCCTAGCGTTCATAATTTTTGTATTATGGAAGAAATGATAATCGAAATTGGTTAATTCCCCACTTTTCTTATTTGGAATAGGTACAAGCCTTGCTATCAGTGGTTTGTTCAACATTAAAGCTAGCGATGACATATCAAGTATTATTGAAGATATCTCTTTTTCAGAAATATCTCCGGGCAATGGGATCATGTCAGGACCGCATCCACATACTGAGGAATATAGTAAAAGACTCTCCATGTTGAGAATATTCATATCATTACTCGAGGTTAAGAATCTGTCTTCCAAAACTGGGTACATTACACCAGTAAAGCCAATTGTTCTGACAGAGAGTTTTTTCTCTAGATGTTTGAGTAAATTGGTTAGGTATGCTGTTAAAAATAAAGTTCCATTTGCACCAAATTTGTCAAGCCCTAATTTTTGAATTGCCTTGCCAATAGAATGGTTATCAGTTGGATACGGTGCTAAAGATAAGTCTAGGCCATAATATTTGTAGCCTGTTTCTTTCTCGATTTCTCTTGCAATTCTGTCTATACTCACAAATTCTCCTGATAACGCATTTACTATCCCTTTTCGGTTTTCTGAAAGATCTTTATTCCTGCTTATGTTTCTAAGTATTAGATCGATTGTCTCTAAACCAAGAGAAAAACCAGCTTCTCCTTTATGCCAGGAGTATGGGAAAAATGCACCGTTAGGTTTAACGTTTGCACTTACACAAAATCTAAAGTTATCAAATCCACTCATGTCAGTTCTAGAGATCTTTTTAACTTGTCTAGCACATTCATTGATGGCGGAAAAATTCAATTTATTTGCATGACTGATGATGACGCTTGAGAAAGAGATTTTAGAGTTACTCATTATTGCTGGCAGAGTTTTAATGAATTGATAGTCTTTCTGATCTTTGACTTCGCCAATAGGGAAACAGAACCAATTAATATTCTCTTTTTGACAAATTCTTTCCATACTTATGGTTAGTTTATTTACTTCTCTTGGGTTGAGATCTTTAACATTTATCAAAGGTTGAGAACAAAATCTAGTTGTTCTCACTTTCGAATGTCTCTTTTTGAAAGCTTTCTTTAAATCTAAAATTAAATCTGAGGCTTCGTGAACAATTTTATCATTCTTGTCGTTTTTGATATTGAATCCCGCATTTATGGATCTAATGTTCATAGTGAGAATGGTCTGCTAAGATTGTTAAAAAACCTTAAGGCGGCCCTATTTGGGTGTTAAAACCGATCTTTTTCGGGTTATTATATGGATTATTTTAGGGTGCTTTATTTTTCTTTTAATTTTTCGGAGATTGTTTTCAGTTTTCCATTTCTTAATATTTTAATTCTAAGGTCGAAGCGTACATCGAGGCCTATGGTTCGCAAGATGTGTAGGAGTTGGTTCTCATCTATGGGCCCATCTATTTCTCCACCCATAACAAGACGTGCGAGGTCTGGCTCCAACTTTTGCATTATTTCAGGGTATTGTTTCCATGCTTGATCCCAGACTTCCAT
>JAGLGJ010000114.1 GCA_023144075.1 Candidatus Bathyarchaeota archaeon
GTACGTTAAAAGTAAATAGGTTAAACGGTGCATAAATTGAATATCTTTGAGAAGATTCTAGCAAGAGCTTCGAAAAGAAAAGAGGTTGTTCCAGGAGAAATTGTTGAAGCAAATATTGATATGGCAATGATTCATGACCTGACTGGGCCTCTTACTGTACATTCCTTTCGAAAAATTGGCGGTAGTAAAGTATGGGATCCAAAAAAGATAGTTGTAATCTTTGATCATCTTATCCCTCCAAGTACTATCCTAGCCGCAACACTCCAAAAAGGATTGAGAGAATTCATCAAAGAACAAGGTATTCCGACATTCTATGATATTGGTCAAGGCGGTGTCTGCCACCAAGTTTTTCCTGAAGAGGGATACGCACGGCCAGGGGAGCTAATTGTAGGTGCAGATTCACATACCTGTACATATGGTGCATTAGGAGCATTCGCTACGGGTATTGGTTCAACCGAGATGGCCGCCGTCTTCGCTACAGGTAAAATGTGGTTCAAAGTTCCAAAAGTAATACGAATTAATGCAGAAGGAAACCTCAAAAAATATTCAACTCCAAAAGATCTAATCTTGAAAATCATAGGAGACATCGGTGAAGGAGGTGCCATATACAAAGGTATGGAATTCACAGGACAGACATTCTCAAAGATGAACATAGATGGAAGATTAACAGTATGCAACATGGTAGTAGAAGCAGGAGCTAAAGCAGGCATTGTACCTCCTGATAATAAAACAATAACATACCTCAAAAAGCGTACAAAGAAATCATTCAAACCGCTAAAGAGCGATAAAGGGACAGACTTTGAGGAGACTTTAGAATATGATGTAAATAAATTGGCACCTCAAGTGGCATGCCCCTCATCTGTTGATAATGTCAAACCAGCATCTGAATTATCAAATGTAAAAATAGATCAAGTATTCATTGGTTCATGTACGAACGGTAGGTTAGAAGATCTACGTCTTGCAGCATCCATTCTAAAAAATAGAAAACTGCATAGAGACGTCAGAATGATAATAAGTCCTGCATCCCAAACAATCTATAGTCAAGCCCTAAAGGAAGGACTATTCAAAATATTCATGAATGCAGGAGCCATAATAACTAATGCGACATGCGGACCCTGCCTTGGAGGTCACATGGGATTATTAGCTCCAAAAGAAGTCTGCATTGCCACATCAAACCGTAACTTTATTGGAAGAATGGGCAGTCCCGAGTCTAAAGTTTATTTGGCTAATCCTGCAACTGCAGCAGCATCTGGCATAACCGGCCAAATAACAGATCCAAAAAATCTCAGGAGACGATGAATTTGAATATAGAAGGAAAAGCAGTAAAATTTGGAGATAATATCAATACTGATGTGATACTTCCAGGTAAATATCTTGAATTAATCGATCCTGAAGAACTCGGAAAACACGCCCTAGAAGGTTTAGACCCAACATTTGCTCAGAGAGCAAGAGAAGGAGTAATTATTGTTGGAGGCAAAAACTTTGGCTGTGGATCAAGTAGAGAACAGGCGCCAATTGCTCTAAAAGGTGCAGGAGTAAAATGCGTATTAGCAGAATCCTTTGCACGCATCTTCTATAGAAATGCGATAAACATTGGGGTTCCAGCTCTTGAATGCGATGGAATCTCAAAAGAAGTTGATGAAGGAGACATTCTAATGGTTGATCTTCAAAATGGTTTGATCGAAAACAAAACAAAAAATAGTTCACTGCAGACAGCAACTCTTCCCCCCTTCATTATGGGTCTATTAGAAGAAGGTGGATTAATCCCCCATGTAAGAGGATTGATCGGAAAGCAATAAAAAAACATAATACCGCAGTTATACCTGGGGATGGTATAACTCACGCTAGCTAGAAAATAATCGAGGCATTATAAATGTCATCTAAAAAAGATAAGGTTAGAATTTTTGATACAACTTTGAGAGACGGAGAACAAACTCCAGGAGTCTCTCTTACACCCGAGGAAAAAATGGAGATAGCTGTTAAACTTGATGAATTGGGTGTTGATGTCATCGAAGCTGGATTTCCAATAGTATCAAAAGGAGAGCTTGAAGCAACAAAACTCATAATGAAACAAGGATTGAAGTCTAAAGTATGTGGACTAGCCAGAGCAGAGCAAAAAGATATTGACGCAGCCCTTGAATGTGAAGTGCCTTACGTTCATGTATTCATCGCAACATCAGAAATTCACATGAAGCACAAACTACGCATGAATAAAACACAGGTTCTTGAAGCCACCTCGAAATGGGTGGACTATACTAAACAACATGGTGTGATAGTGGAATTTTCACCTGAGGACGCTACCAGAACAGAACCTTCCTTTCTTAAGAAAGTGCTGAAGGCAGCAGAGGATGCTGGTGCAGATATCATAAATGTTCCTGACACAGTTGGTACTGCTACGCCTGAAAAAATGTATGATGTAATATCTCAATCCGTTTCAACAGTAAAAATACCAATAAGTGTTCACTGCCATAATGACTTCGGACTCGCGGTCGCCAACTCATTAGCAGGCGTTAGAGCAGGAGCACTGCAGGCTCATGTTACAATTAATGGCCTTGGCGAAAGAGCTGGAAACGCATCTCTTGAAGAATTCGTGCTAAGCTTACACCTCTTGGAGAACAAAAAAACCAATATTGACACTCAATTGATCTACGAAATCTCAAGACTTGTCTCAAGGTTAACTGGGGTAATGGTTCAACCAAATAAGGCCATAGTTGGAGAAAACGCATTTGGCCACGAATCTGGTATACACACTCATGGAATGCTGAAAAGTCATCTCACTTACGAACCAATCAAACCAGAGATAGTGGGCAGGAAAACGTGGTTCCAAGCTGGAAAACACGCCGGAGGACATGGACTCGCCGCAAAACTTGCCGAAGATGGTTTGCGTCCAACAAAAGACCAGATGAAGGAAATAACTCGCCGTGTAAAAGATATTGGAGACAAAGGAAAAGCTGTGACTGACGCAGATCTATTTGCCATTGCAAAAGCTGTTGTAGGCGGCGTATCAGGTGAGAAAAAAATCATAGATCTAGAAAATCTCACTGTTGTAACGGGTACCGCCATGGTTCCAACATCATCAGTTAAGATATTGATTGATGGGAAAGAATATATCGCATCAGAGACAGGTGTCGGCCCAGTAGACGCGGCCCTAAAAGCAATCTATAAGATAGTAAGACCCTTAGCAGATGTTAGATTAAAGGAATACAGGTTAGAGGCGACCACAGGCGGATCCGACGCTCTGGCAGAAGTCCTGATAAAGGTGGAGGATCCAGATGGAAATATTGTTTCAGCGAGAGCAGCCCGGACTGATGTTGTAACTGCAAGCGTTGAAGCAATGATAGAAGGAATCAACAAGACTCTTATTAAAAGACGAAAGAAAATTTCTAGAAATAAACAATAATCTAGGGCACTAGATGACCTGTACTCAACTTATTTTGTGATCTATCTTGGCGAAATATCGAGTCGCGCTTTTACCGGGTGATGGAATAGGTAAAGATGTCATGGAAGCGGCGAAAATAGTGCTTGATGCTGTAGGACTGGACGCCGATTATCGAGAAGGAGATATTGGTTGGGAACTCTGGAAAAATGAAGGAGACCCCCTACCGGCCAGAACTATCGAGCTTCTAAAAGAAACTGATGCGTGTTTGCTTGGGGCTATAACCTCCAAACCGATAGAAGAAGCAAAACTAGAACTAGAGCCGCAATTAAAAAATAAAGGAGCCAGTTATTATAGTCCAATAATCAGACTACGCCAAGAATTCAAACTCCATACAAACATAAGACCCTGTAAAAGTTACAAAGGAAATCCTCTCAACTACAAAGAAGGAATAGATATAGTGGTCTTTAGAGAAAATACTGAGGGCCTCTACAGTGGTGTCGAATTTTTTCCTATACCACACAATCTCAA
This sequence comes from Candidatus Bathyarchaeota archaeon, assembly GCA_023144075.1. GTDB lineage: Archaea > Thermoproteota > Bathyarchaeia > 40CM-2-53-6 > RBG-13-38-9 > RBG-13-38-9. The sequence continues at coordinate 3,908 of JAGLGJ010000114.1, forward strand.
AGAATGGTTGTTGCAAAATCATCCAAGAATGAAGAGATTCGAAATCACACCTGAAGACGAGATGGCGGTTTCAATGAGAATCATGACGAAGAAGGCATGCAATACTATTCTGACTCAAGCCTTTGAATATGCTAAAAATAAAAATTACAAAACTGTCACCATTGTTGAAAAACCAAATGTTCTAAGAGAAACTGGCGGTCTTATTCTCAGAGAAGCAAGAACAATTGCTACACGCTATCCAGAAATCAAACT
>JAGLGJ010000115.1 GCA_023144075.1 Candidatus Bathyarchaeota archaeon
GTGAAGAATGAGGAGGCCATTGAAACAGCCCATCGCCTAGCAAAGGAAGAAGGAATCTTCTGCGGCATCTCAAGTGGCGCAGCAGCATTTGCAGCTATTCAAGTTGCAAAAAGAGAAGAAAATAAGGATAAACTGATAGTTGTGGTATTGCCTGATACAGGGGAGAGATATTTAACCTCAGTATTATTCAAAGAACTACATGAAAAGGCAACAGCATTACAAGCTGCATAGAAAGTGATTCCTGGATAAAAAAAATTCTGAGGTGAGTGAAAGCATGCAAAGCCTAAACATCGTGCCTGAACGAAAGACAACATTCTTTCACCCACCTCGCGAATTGTTATTAGAATCTGGGGCAAAACTTGGTCCTATAACCTTAGTTTACGAGACATACGGGCAATTAAATGAGGAAAAAACCAATGCAATACTGGTTTTTCATACACTGTCAGGTGATGCCCATGCAGCTGGAAAACATAATCTAAATAAAGATGACGTCGGGTGGTGGGATGGATTAATAGGGCCATCCAAAGCCTTGGACACAGAGAAGTTCTTCGTGATATGTGCGAATACTCTTGGCGGATGTAGAGGGAGTACTGGTCCCGGCTCAATAAATCCTAAAACTGGCAAGCCTTATGGGGCCAACTTTCCAGTATTCACCGTCAGAGATATGATCACAGTTCAAAAAAGTCTGATCGAACATTTTGGAATATCCAAGTTATATGCGACTATAGGTGGCTCCATGGCAGGTATGGAAGTTTTAGACTGGGCAGTAGCATACCCTGATTCAGTCCAACATAGCATAGCAATAGCGACAGCTTCCTACCAGACTCCTCAGAACATAGCCTTCAATGAAGTTAGTAGAAGAGCGATAATGAAAGATCCTAATTGGAATAATGGAGACTACTCCAGAAACCCCCCGGTTGACGGACTTAGCATTGCCAGAATGATAGGCCATATAACATATCTCAGCGACGAGAGTCTTAGGAGTAAGTTTGGTAGAAAATTACAGGACAAACAAGATTTCGGTTATGGTTTGGATGTCGAGTTTGAAATTGAGAGTTACCTAAAATATAAAGGCGAGTCATTTACAAAGAGATTTGACGCTAACTCTTACCTATACATAACACGTGCTATAGATTACTTTGACTTGGCTAAAAGATACGGGTCACTTGTCAAAGCCTTTAAATTAACTAAATCTAATTTCTTATTATTGTCTTTCAGTTCTGACTGGTTATATCCGCCTTCCGTACTTGAAGAAGTAGCAGAAGCGTTAAGAGCGAATCGAAAATCAGTCATACATAGAACGATTTTATCTAATTATGGGCATGATTCTTTTCTTGTAGAATTGGACGAGGTTAGTAAGGTTCTAAAATGGTATTTTGAAGATGAGGAACTCGATGGTTGGAGGACCCAATCAATAAATCAACCTCTGAGCTGAAGAAATATCCGTTCATTGTTTTATGATTGAGTTATCTCGCGCTAACTAATGTGGTGATCAGATGCAACTAATCATAATAGGTTTTGGTAACGTCGGAAGATCTTTTCTGAAAATGATTGGAGAAAAGAAAAAGAAAGGGTCCAACAAATTCAATTCTGATCTAAAAGCTGTAGCGGTTCTTGATAGAAAGGGAGGGGCTGTAGATCCAAATGGTATTGATCCAGAAGAACTTTTAAAAATCGATACCAAAGAAGGTACGGTTGCAGCCGCCTCTAATATTGGTCAATTGGGGCTTTCACCATTATCTGCCATCAAAGAGATTGAAGCAGATACAGTTCTAGAATTAACCCCAACAAATCCTGTTAATGGTGAACCCGCCATCACTTACATAAAAGCCGCTATCAAAGAAGGTAAGAATGTTGTAACTACAAATAAAGGTCCACCTGCTCTTGCAATGAGAACTATCGTAGATCTGGCTTCACAGAACAATGTTGATTTCAGATTTAGTGGTACTGTAGGCGGTGGAACACCAATATTAGAATTTGTTAGACAAACTGTGGAAGTCGATGAAGTTCTATCTTTAAAGGCGATATTAAACGGAACAACTAATTATATTCTATCAAAGATGTATGATGAAGAAATACAGATGAATGAAGCCCTCAAACAAGCGCAACTGATGGGGTATGCTGAGAAAGATCCCTCCCTTGATATCAATGGTATTGATCCTGCATTAAAGTTGACAATAATCGCCAATTATGCTCTAAAAAGAGAATTCGATTTCAAAGACATTAGGACTATAGGCATCACTGGTGTCAATCTTGATAAGATTCGAAAGGATAAAAAAGAAAAGAGAAAAGTAAAACTCATCTGTGCAATAAAGAAAGACGCAATTGTCGCTCCACAATCCATTGAAATATCTGACCCAATTTGTGTAGATGGGTCACTGAACTCAATTCAATTAAAAACAAAGCACATGGGAGAAGTAACATTAATAGGACCTGGAGCGGGAGGCTATCAAACCGCAACATCAATACTTGGCGACCTGTTAGCTATCGAAGGAACATCCTATTATCTTAAACAGAGTACAATCCCTAAAGTGCACGAAGCCCTATCTTAATGTGCGGTATCTAAAGTAATTATCAATTATCAATGGATACGGTGAATAGATTGCGACCACCATGCGAAACTATGATGAAGGAATCCTTACCCATCTTGAGATCTCTTATAGTGAAAGATCTAATTGAGAAATACGGCTTTTCACAGGTTGAAATAGCCAATAAACTTGGAATGACTCAAGCCGCGATAAGTCAATATGTTAGCTCTAAGAGAGGAATCAAAAAATCAACCAAACTTGAGAAGTCATCCAAACTCAAGATAATGGCTCGTCAAATTGCGAAAGACATAGCTGAGAATCAGCAGTCTGATTTTGATGTGACATCACGGTTGTGTGAACTTTGCCTAGGGCACCGTGAAAAGAAGAACGCAAGATAAGTAACTTGTATACGTTTTGACTATCTTCAAAAGGGATTTGCCAAAGCGTGTTATTACAGATTATTTCACCATATAGAAAAATTATAACAATGTTAATTAGACGGATAATATTATCAAACAATACTTGTTTTCATAAAAAAATGAAAATCATCTGATGTGAAATTCACAGATGGATAATGAAATGAAAGAGCATTGGAACGAAGTTTACGAGTCCACACAAGTTAATACATTGGGATGGTATGAGGATAAACCAACACTTTGTCTTCAATTATTGGATAAATTTAATATAGAAAAATATGATCCCATTTTAGATGTTGGAGCAGGGGCATCCACATTTATTGATTGTCTTCTTGACGAAGAATATATCAACATTATTGCTACAGACATAAGCGAAGTGGCATTAAACAAATTAAAAGAAAGATTAGGAGTGCGAAAAGCATCTAAAGTCAAATGGATTGTAGATGATATTGCAAAACCAGCTTATGTATATAAATTAAAGAACATTGCTGTGTGGCATGATAGAGCCGTCCTACATTTCTTATTAGAGAAGGACCAGATACAAACCTATTTCTCAACATTGAAGAAAATTGTTAGAAATGGCGGTTATGTACTCATCGCTGCTTTTTCATTGAAAGGAGCGAAAAAATGTAGCGGTTTAGATGTGAAAAATTACGATAGTAACATGTTAATAGAAAACTTGGGAGAAGAATTCCATTTAATTGAAGCTCTAGATCATGATTATAGGATGCCATCTGGCAATATTAGACCCTACATCTACACTTTATTTCAAAGACAACGATAAAGCACGCGCTAATCTGTTGAAACTATTAAGCATTGAACATTTCTTTCGGACTTAGCTAGAAAAAAAGAATTGGGAGAATCATACTACGCTAAATATTGGATGATCGAGCGCACATTAGAAGAACTTTCTGATTGCTGACACTAAGATTGCTAAACCGATTCATATTGCAATCATTGGCCAAAATGGAAAATCAAAATGCCACCATCCAAGTTCCTTCCCGAGCCATATGCTTGCACTAACTAGTATGATCAACCCGATTATGCCCCAAAAGATCGCGTCATCCTTTTGTTTTCGAGTCATTTCATCTTTCATCTTATTCACCTCTTCTTCTTTATTTGAGCAGAACCCATCACTCTTCATCTCTAATATTCCCCATAACGAGAAATCCGAATATTTAACATTTTCTGATAATGTGGAAGATTCCGA
>JAGLGJ010000116.1 GCA_023144075.1 Candidatus Bathyarchaeota archaeon
GTAAATTATAGGGCAAATATCTGGGCATTAAAAGAACTTGGAGTTAAACGGATATTATCATCGAATGCTTGTGGTTCACTTTCAGAGAAACATACACCAGGGGATATTCTGGTATTAGATCAATTTATTGATAGAACGAAATCTCGTCCTAGTACATTTTATGAAGGTGGTCAAGTGTGTCATATTTCTGCAGCGGATCCATTCTGTCCTGAACTCAACACCCTTCTGGTGAATGTAGGTCAATCACAAAACATGGCGATAAAACCTGGAGGGACTTATATGTGTATTGAAGGTCCAAGATTCTCAACGAGAGCAGAAAGTCGCATGTTCCGTCAATGGGGTGCTGATGTAGTCGGTATGACTGTGTATCCTGAATGTGTGCTTGCGCGAGAGATGGAGATTTGTTATAGCTCCTTGGCACTGGTTACAGATTACGACGTGTGGGCAGATAAACCCGTTAGTGTTGATGAGATATTGAACGTTATGAAATCTAACGTAGAAAAAACAAAGAGACTTTTTGCTTCAACCATACCAAAAATATCCCAAACAGCTACATGTAATTGCTGGAATGCTCTAAAGGACGCGGTGCTCTAAATGCTACGCGTGTGGCCGTTATTTTAAATGTGAACCACATTTAGCACAAAACTTTGCATGTGCCGGTAAAGATGAGCCACACGTGCTGCATGCAATAGTTGCAGCAGTAGTTTGAGTTGGCAAAGGTGGAGTTGGTGGTTCCAATTCGGATTTAGCCAGAAGTATTACGTCCTCTATGGAGCTCACATCAGTCAACGAAATTTCTATGTTGCCTCCTTCTTTTGTTTCGATCAGTAAGAAAACTTCTTTATTTGTAGGGTTAATTGCCAAATCTTTAACACTGCCAATGATCGCTCCTTTGGAGTCAACAACTTGCATACCTGTCAATTTTTGAGTTGGAATGGATTTGCTATGTTTTTCGCTCAATTGAATTCTACCATATTACACTTTCTTGCATTAGTCTATTAACTTTTGCCAGAATAATGTCGGTGAAAGGCTTAATTGGTAATGTTTTATGTCTGATATTGGAATCAAGCAAAGAATAAGGACAATAAGCTTTCTTCAAATCAGTTATTTTGAATTATCCCTTTTTTAGAATTATTTTATCGATATGTTATCCAACAATATTTTGAGGATTTAATCCATGAAAACAAGCATTATATGCGTCCAAGATAGATTGGTGACATTCACAATCAGGCTGGGGATTTTACTTTCATGGTTGATGAAGTAGGCATAATTGGGTATGGCGTTTGCATACCACTCGAGAGAGTAGCAACAGAAACTATAGTAAGAAAACGTGAAGGTAGAAGAAAAGATATTGAAGAACTTCTATCCAAAATCAGGAATGGGTTATTACTGCAATACAAATCTATAGCAAACTCCTCAGAAGATACCACTACACTAGCAACCGAAGCTGCTGAGAATGCTATAACGATGTCAGGGATAGATCCTGTGAAAATAGGGTCAGTTGCATTAGGAACCGAATCCAAGCCATATGCTGTAGGTCTTGCAGCAAGACATGTTGCATCTTTTTCCGGTGTTGGAGAAAATGTATTCGTTGCAGATCTAGAGGGAGCATGTAATGCTGGAATGCAAGCAGTAAATTATGTCATGAGTCAAATAAAAGCTGGTATTGTAGATTATGGTCTTGCTATCGGATCGGACTTATCTCAAGCACCTGTAAAAGATGCATTGGAATATAGCGCCGGAGCTGGTGCTGCTGCATTCGTTCTAGGTAAAAAAAATATTCTTGCAACAATACGGGACATGGCGCCTTATTCTACTCTATCTCTTGATTTCTGGAGGAGAGACGAGATGCTTGTACCAAAACATCACGGAAGAACAACTGTGGAAGTCTATACGAATGCAGTAATTGGAGCGATGGAAGAGCTATTGAGACGACATCCTAATATGAAAATATCTGATTTTGAACATATCACTTTCCATCAACCTTCTGGTTATATGCCATTAAAAGTCTGTAAAGCTTTAGCCCAACCCAGAATTGAAGTTGGATGTGATCCTAATGTCCGAGATAGACTGAAAATATCTAAAGAAGATATAGAAAAAAAGGTAAAACCATGGCTAACAGTACTGGAAACAGGAAACACCTATGCAGCGTCTACCCCCATAGCAATAGCAACAATTCTTGACAAGGGAAAACCTGGAGAAGACATTCTAGCTGTCTCTTATGGATCAGGCGCATATACGATTGCAACATGGCTAAAAATCGAAAAAGAAATTAATAAAAAACGGAAAACTGCTCTGGGGGTTCAAGATTATATCCGACGCAAGAAAATGATAGATTTCAAAACATATGCAACTTATCTAAAAGAGCGAACGCGAAGAGAAAAAACCCGATTAGAATATCCTAGAATTGTTGGAGAGATCGAGCCCATAGGCAAAAAATCAATCGAGATAATTATCTGTTCTTCGTGTAATAGAGTCTATTATCCAGTACGTAATAGATGTCTTAATTTTGAATGTACCGGTAATCTTGATAAAATTGCATTTCCAATCAAAGCAAGGTTGAAAAAACTATCTCCTCACCACCAGAAGATTTTCAACTGTAATACACTAAAAAAAGGGAAAGTGTTTATAGTTGATGCTGAAGTTGACAAACTGAAACCTGGAATAGAGCTCGAATGTGTGACAAGACGTTTAGATTATGAAGGGAGTGACGGGTTGATAATTTATGGGCCGTGCTATAGACCATCATTCAGAAAGAAATAATTCTCTTCATATATGAATATAAAATCCTAATTCTGATGCAGAGTAGAGTCCACGTCATATGACTGAAGATTTCTTAAGCTCTAAACCATTTAAAGACGAGATAATCATTTTCTTTTAACTTAGTTCTAGGTATAGAAATTATGAATTGTTTTCTTACAGTGGTCGCAAGTCGACCAGCCAAGACGATGTCGAAAGTACCCATCTTATCTTTTCTTTTCATTACAGATATTATGAATGGGGCATGATCTATTCCTGGGCCATGCTCGTAGACAGCAAAGTCGGCTCCAAATTTAATTCCTGGCGTGACAACATATCCTTTTTCTCTTAGATCTTTATAGGCGCGGTACCCATTCTCAAATTCTTTATATGTGGTGCAAGCAACTTTAATAAGACCCTTTCTGTTGACTATTTTTCCTGAAACTGCATCTCTGACTTTTAACATCTTCTTCTCAAAGAGATAAATCCCCTCCATTAAGTCGAGCATAAGAGGTGATTCAAATTTTTGACCAGGTTTAGGTTTGGGTATTCCTACGGGCTTTCCAAAGAATCCTGATTCATAAAGCTTGATTCCATCTTCAATGTTCCAGATAACAAGTCTGGATCCCATGAGTTCTGCTTCAATCATTTGTGACCCGCCATTATTAGGTTGAAACTGCAAGCACTCGTATTTGATCTAGTACGCTGATTATGATGTCTGCTGTCTTCTCAAGTCTTTCAATTATGTCTTTGAGCAACAGTGTAGAGCTATTTAATTTGGTTGTGAGAATATCTATTTCAAGTTTCCTTTGAACATTATCGATTTTTCTTTCAATGTCTTCAACAACAGAGGCCATCTCGAGGGCTTTTGCTGGATTAAACGTGAGTGACATGAGTGTTTCTCTCATCTTCGTCGACTCGTCAAGGATTAAACTTGAAAGCAAAGATATGCCTTTCATATATTTCATATCTATTTGGATTTTTTTTTCTTTACTACTTATGAGTCTGAATGCAATACTTTCAATATTGTCGGTTATTTCGGAAAGTCTAAAAGTTAATCTGAGAAAGTCTTCACGATTCATTAAAAATGGTCCCAAAGATGCTATTTGATCAAGAATGTTTAGTTTTGATTTTGTTGACTCATCAATCATGCTAAGCATTTCTTTGTAGTGGTCCTTCATTTCACTAGTCTTCTTGTCAGTAATGGAATCGATCATAAGAGCAAGTTTTCTTATGATTTCCACTTGATTTCTTGAATTATCTTGACAGAGGCTGAGGATTCTTCTTTTTACAGTTGCTTCATTTTCCAAAATACTTTCAATCCCAATCGTGATGTATTATTTGACAAATAGTTTGGGTGCGATTTATGATTTAAAACCAATTGTTTTTGTGATATTTTAAGAATAATTCAAT
>JAGLGJ010000117.1 GCA_023144075.1 Candidatus Bathyarchaeota archaeon
CAAAGACATTGAAGTTAGATAATGGATCAAAAAATGAGATGGAGACATTTACTAGAGGAGAGAAGCAAAGGAATTTGGTTGATGAGAGATTATTACAGATTAAAGATGAAGTTCTAAAGGCTATTGAACGATTAGAGAGTCTGGAACAACAAAAGAAGCTTAAGAAAAATGTTTGAAATATCGTAAACTTGCTGTTTGGAAATGTTGGAGGAAAAAAATACGATCATTCAATTGCCTTATGGAAAAGAAAGACAAGTTGAGATCGAGATCCAGAAAGAGAATCTACATTTTATAGCAGAAAAGGGCACCGTCTCAACTTCAAATGGATGCCAAAAAATCATACAAACAAGTATCAGAAACCCTGTTGGTAGACCTCCAATAAGATCAATGGTAAAATCCAACGATAAAATAGTCATAATAGGTGATGATATAACAAGACCCACCCCCCAGGATATCATAATACCAATCGTACTTGATGAATTGAATTCTGTGGGAGTTCCAGACAAGAATGTCCACGTAATCGTTGGTCTAGGTACTCATAGAGACATGACGAAAACTGAATTCAGATTAAAATACGGTTCAGTGGAAGATAGGGTTGAGATAACCAATCATGACTATACTGACAATTTAGTAAATGTTGGCAGCACATCTTCAGGAATTCCAATCGAAGTAAACAAGGATGTCTATAAGGCTACTATCAAGATTGGCATAGGCAATATCGTCCCTCACTGCTATGCCGGATGGGGAGGTGGTGGGAAGATAATTCAACCTGGAGTATGCGGTGAAAAAACTACTGGTATGACACATCTGATGGGCGGCAAGGTCAAACCTTACACAAAGATACTTGGAGAGGTTGATAACGATGTTAGGAAGGAAATTGAGGCAGCTGCAGAACTAGTTGGCCTTGATTTTATTATTAATACTGTGCTCGACAACAGAGAAAAAATTGTCAATGTAGTTTCAGGCGAACCAATCAGAGCTCTAAGGAATGGAGTCGACCATGCTAGAAAGATCTTCTGTCCCAAGATCCCAAGCTCTTCGGACATTATAGTTGTATCAAGCTACCCCGCCGACATAGATTATTGGCAAACCCTCAAACCTCTAACATATGCTAGCTCAGTAGTGAAGCAAGGAGGAACAATTGTGTTATTATCACCATGCCCAGATAGAGTATCGCCAACACATTCAGATCTCCGAGATAAAGCCAAGATTGGTTATGAAGGTGTTCTGGAATCAGTCTCCAATGGTGAATCAGAGGACATGGTGGCAGCCGGTGCTTTATTATTACATTCACAAATTTTAGAAAAGGTAGATGTAATATGCTTTTCAGATGGACTTAGAGCAAGCGATAAAGAGGCATTAGGTTTCTCTCATGCGAGTAGTCCTCAAGAAGCCTTAGAGATGGCAATGGTGAAACATGGCAGAATTTCAAAAGTTGGAATACTAAAATGTGGCGAGATCCTTCCAAGCCTAAAATGAATATTTTAAAACACAGATATGATCCTGCTTAAAATTCCACATTTTCACTAAAAAAAAGCTAATATGCGAAAGCTTTACTTAAGCTAACTTAAGAAGATAATAATCGAGTGGATAATGATTGACTTACGGGCAAGACCCATATTATGAGCCTCCAAGACGCGATGAAAGACGCGATGAAAAAGACAAGGAAGGCTCTCGAAGACAGATCTATGCTTTAGTAGGTTTATTCATGGTAAGCGTTCTTGTAATAGGGGTTGTATTAGCTATTCTATCAACTGGGATTGGTGGAGAAACCTTCTTCCAGACTGTAAAGATATTTGAACATAACCCAATAACAAAAGGCGCTCTCGGAGAAGACATCGATGTTACAGCTAGAGTAAGCGGATTCCCAGAAAACGTTACCCTTTCTTACCAAGTAATACCAAATAATGCCACAGCTAGTTCATTTCGCGAAATCAAACCGGTAAACAAATTCATGCTTCTTATTACGTCCGGGGGAGACACATATTCCTATACAATAGATGGAGAAGAAATTCTCGGTGACGTGACTTATTTCATAGCGGCTGCAGACTCAGTTGGGAACTCAGAATCAACAGCAATCTTTGAGATAGAGGTTGATGACTTTCTTGTTGAAGGTATGCCCAAATTAATGAGGGTTTATGTAAATAGGGACTCTAAAGCAACAGTAACTGTTAGATCCTTAAACGGATTTGATAAAGCAGTTAGACTACGAGTAGTTTCTCAGGGATTAGAGACGCTACCAGGGGGATTAATCGGAGAGTTCAATCCCGCCACCGTTACACCTTCTAAAGGTGGGACTGCAACATCAGAACTTACAATAAGAGCAACATCAGATGAATTCATTCCATCAGGTGTATACCATATATGGGTGGAAGGATTTGTCGGAACTCAAAGAGGAACTCTTTCTAGGAACTCTTCTGTGGCACGCCTAGAAATACCTGATTTTGATTTCACTATGTCTCCCACTCATCAACGTGTAGAAAGAGTTTTTCTTGGACAAGTTACATTCGAACAGATAACTCCCTATACAGTTACTGTTACAATGGATGAAGGTTTTGATGCAGATTTGGATTTCAGATTAGTTGGGCTTCCAACATTAGGCGTCTCGCACCGTTGGGTATTCCCTGAAGGAATTATCAATGAAAGACCAGGAGTTCAGAAGGTGGAGCTGCAAGTAATTACTACGCCTTCAGCGGAGCTTGGATTTTACACTCTGACTGTGTATGTGACGGGCGGGGGACGCGAAGAATTCGAACAAGTGAATTTTGATATAATCACTCAAAGTCAATTTCAATAGAGGAGAAAGTGGTCTCTTCTTTCTCTTTTATCGAAGTACTTACACTTGACGAGAAGAAAATAATATTAACTCACTATGTTTTGAGAAAGCAGATAAAAATTTTCATAATGTTTGTTTTAAGTACACCACTTGAAACAACTCAGGAATGATTATGTCGAAACTAATCAGTTGGAATGAATGGATTGGATCTAGATATTACTCAAATAATCGAGTCTACAAATCGAATCAAATAAACATCTTAAAGAATTTTAATTCAAAAATATGTCTTATCTGCAGAGGAGGAAAACTTCTTTGTGGAAAGATTAGATGTCCAGTTATTGCAAAAGCAGAAGCCCTGCTTAAATTCAAAACAACAGTTGACAATCAGTCAATACAAGGATCTACTCCTCCAGCAGTGTTTGTAGGACGCATAGGTTATCCAAAGATCTACATCGGACCAATGATTCCGCCTTTCTTTGGTGATACCGAGATCCTTGACACACCAGAATTATGGATGGGAAAGAAAATTGAAGATATACTCGACTATAGAATCTCTCTGATTAGAGGAAAAAGTCGGTCGGATATCTTCGAAGCACAAAATCCAGGCAAGTTACTAAGCGAACTTCAAGAACTTGCGATGGGCAAACGACCAGTTGATACTGAAGCTATCTTCAAAAAAAAACCAAATAGAGTTCTAGCTTTAAATGAATATTCTCAACCATTTGGTCCTTCAGCTCCACTGAAAGAATTCAAAACGGCTAACGTATCAGTTGATTCACGAATTGAAAAAAACTTTAATGATACAGATATGACAGCTTCCGATTCAATATATTCGCTCTATAATGCTGGAGTACTAATAACAAGAATACAACGAACTTTCAGCTTAGGAATGTTTGGGCTATCAAAAAGAAGGAAACTTGTGCCGACGAGATGGGGAATAACTGCCGTAGATTCAACTCTCTCTAAGAGACTTGTAAAAGAGGTCAAACAATTTCCAACAATAGATGAATATCAAGTCTTCACATTCACTAATATCGGGAATATCTATGCGGCAATATTCATCCCAGAAAGATGGAGTTTCGAATGGATAGAGGCTTGGTACCCGAAGACTTTTTGGAATCTACTCGGACAATCCCCTGAGTTGATGGGGGATTTTGAACCTTATGAGGGTAGAAGTAAATATGCAAGTGTGGGTGGATGTTATTATTCAGCGAGATTAGCCCTTGCAGAGAAGCTTAAGAAAGACCGTAGACAGGCCGCCGGGCTTATCCTAAGAGAAATACATCCTGAATATATACTGCCTGTAGGAGTCTGGAACGTAAGAGAGAGTATAAGAGAGCTTCTGAAAATTAAACCGATGAAATTTGATACGTT
>JAGLGJ010000118.1 GCA_023144075.1 Candidatus Bathyarchaeota archaeon
GATAGTTTATCGACTGGAACTAATTCCCCGGCAACAGGTGTAGATGGAGATCCTCCACTTTTGGTAGGACCAGAATTAACCATTAAGGCTTGAGTTCGTCTAGCTTTCAAATCCATCAACTACTGTAATGTGCTGTTTAACAGAATATAAAAGCATTCCCGACTCGAATTACGGATCCTGCAGCGGATCCAATATCAAGAACAGAGATCAGTGATAGTGGAAAGAGAATGACTGCAATGAAGTGCGCGCTACAAGAATAAAGGATAAAATATGACTCGCAAGCTACAAGAACTTAATATGTTTAACCGCTAAACACTGAATATTCTTCCAAAAATACGAGAATACCATTACAGACAGATGTGAGATGGTACTAGATGAAGAAACGTAGAACACCCTACCGAGTAATCCAGAAACATCACATAACTTACACACCCAATAAAACCTGTCTAATGTTCCGCAGCGAACATACAATCATAACTAAACTGAATCGCTTGTTAAAATCTAAACCATCAGAAGCATTTCTATTAGAACTTGAAAAACATCATCACAATCTAAGATCCACACAATCATACAGTTCCAAAGAAATGGTTCACCTTAAAAAAAACAATCAAAAAATCAAGAAACAGAGGATAAAAAAGAAACGGAGTACCGTAAAGACATCCCAGTAAAGCACGCGCCTTAGTATGCCCCCACGAGCTAGCTCAACTATCCCAATGTGGAAGAAACCAATATTAAACCTAAAACATATATATGAGATCCTGAAACGTATCACTTTTTCCCTAAAATTGCGAGGTGATTAAATGAGCGATAGAGAAATGCACAAGATAACCTGCAGCGATTGCGGTAAAGAAGCTGAAGTACCGTTCAAGCCGTCAGGAGATCGTCCAGTGTATTGTAAAGATTGTTTCCAGAAACATAGAAAATACTGATTAGAACAAATTTGCTAACGCGTTAGCAAAATCAAAACGAGACAGCGCCACCTATTTTTTTTTAATATTTTCGGATCCACAGCAGGATCCCTGTTCTTTTATTAAACCCAATCATACAATGATGGAAGTTCAATCTTCTGATATGTCAGAGATATGTAATATGTTACAAAACCGATTTGGTAAAGCGCACACTTATCTCATGTTATCTAAATTATATCGTTTTTTTGCAAACATGTGTATTAAGACATTGACGAGACGGTAATGTTTCCGCTAGAGATTCCATGTGGTGCGATGCGAAAAGGGGCATATTTGTAATAAGAACGAATCTCATTAGCGGATAACATTCCAACTCAAACTACAGATCCTACGTGGATCCTATATCAAGAACAGACATGAGTGATAGTGAAAGAGGCATAAGCGCGCGTAGTGCACTAATCCGATTTAATGCTATTCTGCAAAATAATTTTTGATAAGGGTAATCTGGGTCGAGTTGGGGGGGCCTCATCTGGGATCCCGATTGGAAGAAGAGCTACTACAAAGACATATTCTGGTAATTTAAGTATCTGCTTGACTTTTTTCTCGTCGAAGAGTCTGACCCAGCAGGATCCTAAACCTAATTCAACTGCTGTTAATACGATATGTTCAATGGCTATTGCTACGTTGAGCAGGGCTGACGGTATTCGTTCATGTGTTGAGTCGCCTGTTGTTTTCTCAACTCTCTCCATAAGGGCTTTCTCACATTTTTCGCCCAGATTAATATCGGCTCTATTCAACAATTCTTGTGTTTTCTCTTTACTTTCTTTCCACGAGTGTAAATCACTACAGCATACTATTACGATTGGGGCGTCTTTGATGAATTGCTGGTCAAAGGATGCTTCACAAAGCTTTGTTCTCAATTGTGTATCGTTGACTATTATGAATCTCCAAGGTTGGACATTGCATCCAGAAGGAGCTAATCGAGCCGCCTCTAGAAGATTGTTAATCTGTTCTGTGGTTAATGGTGTTGTCTTGAATTTTCTAATACTTCTTCTCTTTTGAATAGCTTCTAGTACGTCCAACCAACTCACCTTGCTACTATCACGATTTATTCTCTTTCTTCCTTAGATGTTGAAGTGTACTTCTCATTCTAAGTTCTTTATCTTGTTTATTAGTTAATTCAAGAATTCTAGTGCACGGTAATACAATCAGTTGTCATAAAAAACACAAGCTAGCTGAAAACGTGCGTTACTCTTCATATTTCGTTGGATCGACTATGTTTGCTTCTTTGAAACCTTTTTTTCGGTTTCTGCATGATTCGCATCCTCCGCATTGTCTTTCATTATTTAGATAACAGCTCCATGTACTCTCATATGGTACGTCAAGCTTGGTTCCCAGGTTTATTATCTCTGATTTTTTCATGTTATGAAAGGGTGCATCTATTTCTATCTGACTGTCTGTTCCTTTTCGGGCAGCAGTTTGAAATGCTTCAAAAAATTCCTTTCTGCAGTCTGGGTAGAATGGAGCATCGGAACCTTGAGCCCCATATAATATCTTACTTGCACCTACTGCTTCGGCATATGCAACTGCGATTGATAGGAAAATTGCATTTCTGAATGGAACAATTATTTCCGGTTCAAATTTAGATGGCATAGGAATTTTTTCATCCATTAACGCCGTAGTAGATCCAAAAACATTATTCAGCGACGATAAATCAACAATCTTTTGTTCCATTCCAAGCTTCTCAGCCATTATTTTTGCACACATGATTTCCTTTTTAGCTATTTGACCATAATCAAATGTGATAGCATAGAGTTTGTAACCTTGAGATTTTGCTTCATAAGCTAATGTTACGCTGTCAGGTCCTCCAGATAATATTACGACTGCTTTCATTATGTTATGCTCTCCCTCAGTAAGTCTTTGAGTCTAAATCTTATGGCTGATTTATACAGGAGATAACCCAGACCCGTCGTAGCAATTGTAATACCAACAAAAACGTAGATGAATGTAATGAAATATGGAAGGTTGAAAACAAGATACAGCATGAATGCAACCCATATTGAAATCAAAGTACTGTAGATTTGTAGTCCAAGAATAACACTAACCTTTCTCAGTTTATAGACCGCAATGAGACCTACAAATGATGGTAATACGCTTAGAAGATCTATAGGTCCAAGAGGACTTGACAAATTACCTAGTAACACGCCTAGAGCCAGCCCGTATATTCCAGCCCACCCTAAAAGGGGAACCAGTCCAATTAGTGCATTGGCTATGCGTATCTGGATTTGATGAAAACTTATCGGGGCGAAAGCATACACCAAAACAACATACAAAACACTAATGATTATACTGACAGCGATATTTTTTGTTTTCAGATTTTTCAAGCTAAATTACCTCCCAACCGGGATTTCTAAAGCGGAACGGAGGGAGGACTCCACCCGCTGAACCAAGTTTCATAACATTATGTTATTGATAAGATTTTATGGTAAAAATTTCATGTGCTCACAGATAAAGGCGTGGATTTTTGTCGTACTTTAAAAAGGAGGAAAAAGGGAATAATGACGCTGAGATTTAGCTAGCCCCTTTTATTTTTTCAATTGCTTCTTCAACGCCTTTGCTTTCATTGTCCAACCATTCTTTATACCCTTTTAATTTCTCTATCTTTTCTTCTTTGGTTAGGAAATTTCTTCCATAATTTGTTTCACAGCACATAATCTCACCTCCACGATATTGGATGTCCGATATTGGATAACCGATATCCATATAAATTAATCGGTAATCCGATATGCAATTCAAAATGTCTGAAATGTTAAATATCGATTATCCGATATTATGATCCATGACACGATGTGAGATGAAGGGTTTTCTGTCTTTCATCATAATGTGGTTAGTTAATAAAAAACACATGTCAGGAGCAGAAATAGCTCTGGAATTAGAAAAAAGAAAAGGCAGTAAACCAAGCCCAGGGACCATCTATCCCGTGCTGAAGGACTTAAAAGATAAGGGCTTACTTTCAGTAGATGAAAATAAACGATATTCTCTAACGAAAAGAGGAAAAAAAGAGTTAGAAGTACATATACAAACGTTTTTCAAAACTTTCTGTGATATTGATGAAATGAGATCATGCTGCCATGAGTAATTTGATATCACAAAGTGCATACTAAACTCTAACCAATAGAGAAAAAGAAGTTAAAATAATTCAATTTTGGATGCTCTCACCAGCTA
>JAGLGJ010000119.1 GCA_023144075.1 Candidatus Bathyarchaeota archaeon
GTTCACCGAAAGTAGTATTGCTTGAGCTATTTTTTTGGAAAAGCCACTGATGATGTTTCTGGACGTGGTTGAGAAAGTCTTTTGCATAGTTGGTCTTCATAGGAGCCGTAATTATTATGCTCCTTACGCCCTCATGTAGTAGGGGCCTCAATTTGTCCATGACCGATTCCCGAAAATTATAGAGGCCCTTTTTGTCGTTAATGTCCATTTCTACTGTGACGTGATGTTTTACAACTTTACTGAATATTTGCCACAGGACTGCTCTTTTCTCTTCGAAACCTATTAGAACCGCAACGAAATATCCACGTTTATAGCGACGTCTCATTTCACAATTTGCCACTTTCTTAATTTTCTTCATTCTTCAATGGTAAAGCTGCCATTTTAACTTGAGCGTACACTAGTATGTGCCCGAAAAATTTGTAAATTCTATTATACCTTAAGACTCTAATCTTAGCTATCAGAGAGATGCAAGAATATGGCAGATCTTCCAAGTAAGGATCAGAAAAAACGAATAATGAAGGAAATAATCACAGAATTACATAAGGGATTATCTGTTGAGGAAGCGAAAGATAGGTTTGAACGCGAAATTGGCACAATAACTTCTACTGAAATCGCAGAAGTTGAACAATCCCTAATAGATGAAGGGCTTTCACCAGATGAGATAAAAAAATTCTGTAACGTTCATGCACTCTTATTCAAGTCAACACTTGAAAAGTCAACTGTCAAAGAAAAATCTCCAGCTCATCCCATATTTCTCTTCGAATTGGAAAATAGAGAAATCGAAAAAGTCACAGGAAAAATAAAAGAAATTAAAAACAATGTCGGTACCTACGAATTAGACAGCTTAAAGAAAGAACTGAACGCTCTATTCAATGAGCTGAAGAACATAGAGATCCATTATGTCAGAAAGGAACAACTTCTATTCCCCTATCTTGAGAAATACGGTTTCCATGGACCCTCCAAAGTAATGTGGGGAAAAGATAACGAAATAAGGGATCTCTTGAAAAATAGCTTTGAAGAAATTAAAAAGATAAGTGGAAAACAAGAACTTGATAAATATTTTGAAACAAACTTGGATCCGTTAATCGAAGAAGTCGAAGGCATGATCTTCAAAGAGGAAACTATTCTTTTCCCAACATCACTTGAGAAGTTAGCTGTCGATGATTGGGTTGAAATACTGAAAGAAAGCGATGATGTAGGTTACGTATTTATCGAGAAACCAAAAGAAGCCGCATCGTTGATACAAGAGCTTAAAGGAGCTGTTACAGATGAGCCTTCAGTCAAAGATAATGTGATTACTTTTCCAACCGGTAAATTAGAAGTAAAAGAATTAATGAAAATTCTAGATAAGTTGCCTGTTGACATCACTTTTGTAGATAAAGATGACCGAGTCAAATATTTTTCAAACAATAAAGATAGAATATTTGTAAGAACTAGATCAGTGTTAGGAAGAAGTGTACAGAACTGTCACCCTCCACAAAGCGTTAATGTTGTAGAAGAGATCGTAACGTCTTTCAAGGAAGGGAAAAAAGATTCAGTTGATTTTTGGATAAACCTCAATGAAAAAATTGTATACATACGCTATTATGCTATTAGAAATGATGAAGGAAACTATCTAGGTACTCTTGAAGTCACTCAAGACATCACAGATGTAAAGAAGTTGGAAGGAGAAAAGAAACTTTTAGATGAAAAAGACTGATGCACATGTGGCTCTTGTAACCACGTACTAAACAATTAACTCGAAACGCTATCTGACTTCTAAAACTTAATTTGGAATGGCGAAATCGAATTTAGATCCTTTGTTCTTCTTAAAATTACCAGAGTAAATAACAATGTTAGAAAGATGAAGATATAGGATAGGGGAAATTCTGGAATCAGGATCGCTTCAATACTCTGAACTTGAAGCGAATAATTATCCACTTTGGCACTCTGATTTTCATCATCAATCATTAGATTAAATTGAGTGGTCTGTTCAGGATTAAGATTCTGTGGGTTAGTGAAACCTGATTCGATAGCAACTACCTTTCCGTTTTCATCGTAACAGGTAGCCGCGACACGAGTTGACGTTGACTCTGATGATCCATTATTCTTTACTTCTCCGACAATATTCAGAAATCCAGACGGGGAAATGTGGCTGCTATTTGAAAGAATTATTAATGTTTTAGTTAAATTTTTAGTTGTAATACTATGCTGAGTAACTGCTAAAGTGTAATTGTGTACTTTTTCAGCTTGATTTTGATCAGTTACTACTACTTCGAAAGGTGACTTTACATCTGGGGGAATAATCTCTAAAGTAGCAAAACTAGACTCTGTAACAATGATGGTGTTATTCGAATCATAGAATGTCCCGGTTACGGATACGAACGCTACAGACTGGATGCCTGTGTTTTCTACTTCTCCAACAACATGGAAAGTACCGACAGAGGAAACATATGAAGAATGATTATCGTGAACAACAATATCTACTGCATTAACTATAGGAAAAAAAGTGAATATGCACCAAACTGTTATAATGGTTATCATAAAAAATGAGGAATTTCTATTCAAATAAAAAACCGTTATATAACTATGGGAAATCAGAGATTTAAATTAATTGAAGGATCCATCGTTCTAATTTTCTAATGATTATTGTCAGCAGATGTAGTTTATAATAACAATAATGAGAATTAGAACTGAACTTTAATCGTCTGTGTTTAGAGCGCGCGCTAAAATGAACTAAATTATTTGGCGGGTCCGACGGGATTCGATGCGTTATTGAGTCTGAAAGAAGCCTCAAAATTCGCGCGGGTTCAAGCCTCAGAAGGTGTGGACCTGCGACCTTCAGAAAGTTACTAGCTAGCTAAAGTTACTTGTAGCGCGCGCACTATCCTCCTCCAAAACCCAGGAGTGCACCGCCTAATCCACATGCAAGCAACATAAAGATCGACCCCTAATTATTCAAGTTCAACGGAGAATGGAACGCTTCGTATTACACATTCTGTTCCAGGGCAACGCTCTTCAGCTAGCTTTAGTAGTTTCTCAAGTGTGGCTTGCGGAACATCAGCGTCGGCTTGGACTTTCAATCCGACCTTTTGTATTATCGGTTCTTTTGATAAGCCCAGCTGTTTTCTCAAGTCTACTTTATTCTCTGCAACTACCTTTAGAGATTTTAATTCGACATTTTCACTTGTTGCTGTTGCGACAAAAGTTGTTGCGAAACAGGCGGCCAAGCCGTAGAGGCAGTACTGCATAGGGTCAGGGCTGCTCCCCCAACCTCCAGCGAATGGTGGAAACTCACAGTTCAATGAGACCTTACCTTTCTGATACGAGACTTCAGCAGTAAATTGGGGTTTTTCCTCTTCGAAAATCCATTCTCCAGAGACGCTCTTCTCCTTGATTGCGTTCTCTGGATTCGCTTTAACAGACTCTACAAATTCCTGCATTTTTTTGATATTTATATTATTCATTTGTTGATTCACCTCCGATTGTCACTTACCAATTCTTATAATTCTCTCATTTGTAGTGCGCACTATTCCTATGATTCCAATTATAACGAAGACCGCTCCAAGCAGTCTATTTCTATTCAGTTTGCGAGTCCTCCTCAGGAGAGCTCCTTCTTTATCCGATCATATTCTTCTTTGTTAATCTCGCCTTTAGCATATCGTTCCTTGAGGATCTCAAGTGATCTGTCGCTAGTTTTTGAGATCTCAAGAGACCTCCTGCCTGGTTTCATCGTGCTTCCACTTACGAAGTAGTAGACTCCAAAGATTATCAGGCCAATAAAGACTAAGAAGAAGATCAACTGGATTATCGCCCCAAACCAGTTGTAGCCGTAACCATAGCCCATCATACCTCCTCCCATCATACCGCCTCCCATCATACCTGGGCCCATCATTCCTCCCATGAACATGAAGGGGCCAGCGATCACAACTATCAGGATAATTGCTAGGATGAGAATCCATCCAGTATCTCTTTCGTTCAAAATGTAACCCCATTTCGTACTATCCAATCAATAATAATATTCACATATAAGCATATTGTTTAATACTAATAACAATAAATATAATGAGTCTACATTACTAATTGTAGGATGAAATACCATGTCACATTCAGATTCATTGAATGACAAGATCTT